>NZ_NFKD01000037.1:0-43488 GCF_002160215.1 Bacteroides sp. An19
GAGAAAGCGCGAAACCGCCGTATGCGGAACCGCTTGTACGGTGGTGTGGGAGGTCGGTAAATGTGAAAGTAGGAGGCAAATGCCTTTCTATGATTAGCATTTACCTCCTACCCGATTTACTAATTTAAGTAAAATGTGTGTGGGGACGCTTCCCCACGGTTTTGATAGAGATATAATTAAGTTCTTGGCGAACTTAATGTCTTGTTATCGTTTTAATTACTGTCTATTTAAAGTCAAAGTAAATGAACTGTTTGCAGCTAATTCTGATACTCTTGCTGATCCACTATAAGTACCTCTGTTGCCTTGTGTAGGACGGAATTCACATTCAAAATAAATTATATCATCTCCTGTAAATCCAACAAAGGTATCCATTGTTATTTGTCCATAGTCATTAGTCTGCTTCTCTTTTGTCACTAACTCTGTATGTGCAGCATCTTTATAAATAAAAATTTGAGTATCCTCTGGGACATTAGCGGTTCTTGTTCCTCCATAATACCTATATTGATACTGTAATGTAACCGTTACCGCTGGCATAGTATAATCTATCGTTGCGGTTTTATGGTCGCGTGCGGAAAGCTGGATGGTACTGCTTGCATAATCCTGCGTAATTCGGAAAGTAACATATTGACGCTCATAAATATCATTAGGCACATAGATAAAAGCATTGTCTTTACCTTTACGCAGTTCACATGTACCGGTAGATGAACTTACAACCTCCAAATAATTACCGAAAATTTCTATGGTATGCTCCGTTGGGGGTTGATAAGTATTATTATGCAAATCAAATCCCAACGTGATTGTTTCGCCTTTATTTTGTGAAGATTCACAATAGTAAGTTCCTTCATCGCCATTTAATGTCACACTTCCAAAATTGAATATTTCATCCGTTCCGGCATTCTCGAAAATCGCTATGTTATTTGTATTTTCAAAATAATCGTTGGTTACTTTAATCGAAGTTGCGCTTTGAGTCATATTTGTTTTGAAATGGAAGAATAGTGTCGGATTTTGGCGATATTCATTATAAGTCACTGTAGCCTGATACTTAAACGTATAGTTTCCTACTTCTTCTACTGGGATGCGGTTCATGCTTACATCCGGATAAATGGATTTCTTGTCCGGTTCTATGTTCAATTCCAAAGGGAAAACAGCAGTCGGCATGTTTTCAGGCAATTGTACGATTAAGGTTAATCCTGAACCGATTACATTTTCTACCAATTCATCACAATCCACGGCTTCAAATACGAAAGCCTGACGGACATGCACCGTTACCCTACGTGACAAATGCGAAGGGGTAGAAACCACAAACTCTTGAGTCTGTATCGTTGCAGGCAAAGGTGAAACCGGAGTTATCGTAATATTCCCATTTCCATCATTTACGATGCTATGCACTGCTGCATGGTTATAGTCTTCTTGTCCACCGCTTTCACTGGGAGTAACCATTACTTGTGCATTCGCATTGCCTTCATTTCCATTATTTGTAGTATAAGTATAGTTTATGGTATGCGGTTCGGAAGAAACCAGCATGATATCCATGTCGCTTACCCACAATTCATTCCCGTTTCCATCGTCCAACCGGTTGACTTGGCTGACCTCTACCGAAGCGGACAAGTTATTGGAAGCTACGGCATTCATTGCATCCGTTATACTTGAGTAGCCTGCCCCTGCTACATTGTCTATCTGAATGGTATAATGAAAATTGCGATACAGATTCAGATAAGATGTAACGTATCGGTCATTTGTTGAAACGATATCCAATTTATAATAACTCGGAGTGGAACTACCATCGTAATATCCCTTTACCAATATATAAGCCGGATTATCCGATTCATCTTGATTACGCTCATACACGTATTTGTCGTCCGGTGTAAAAGTGAATGATGATTCAGGAGTTTCGGGTATATCGCCCGCATTAGTACCGCCAAACCCTTTATTGAGAGAAACAAACTTATTATATGGATTTTCATCTTGCGCCAAATCCAAATCAAAAGTGGCAAATCCGCTTCCTGTATAAGGGGCTACTGTACCGGCATTTCTTGCATCGACTATAGCAAACCCATTCATCCTAAAGTTGTTCGCTTCACTTTCTACTGATATTTGCGCAAAATTACGTACCAACGTGATAAGTTCAGGGAAATCTGAAGTGATTTCTCCGGTTTGTTCATCTTTTGTTATCTTATCTACTTCAATACGTTGCCAATACGCATCTTCATTATCACTAACTGATAGGCTACTGAATATACTTGCTTCGCTATCATCGGGCACATACGTATCATATCGGACATTGCCTAATACGAAATGCAAAATACGAGGTCTGTCTGAAGGCGGAAGTGAAACCGAATACGTCCCCTTATTTGCTTCGGAGTCATACGATACACTTGTTGCCGTTTGGTTGGCTACAAAGAATCCGTTTTCATCGAAAACCAATACATGCATTGGCTTTCCGTCAATACTGGTCAATTCATGTCCCATTGCACGAGTAGCTACAATCGGTTCAGGAATCGTTACGGTGAATTGATAGCCTTCACCAGCTTGTGATACCACCGATGATGTAGAAATCACTTCTTGATCGTTACAAGATGTAAGTATCAAGAAAAATAAAATTGATATGTAAGCAGATATTGTTTTCATACATTCACTTATTAATGTTCTGTTCCTTCTGTCAATGAACCGTCTTCGGCATCCCCCCAAATGAACTGATTATTGTTCCAATTCTCTGTATTGTGTTCTTTATCTTCTTCTATGGTTTGATCACCCCAATACCATACATCGTAAACGCAACGGACAACTGCTGTACCATTTGTACCACTTCGATATCCTTCTGAAGTATTATATTTCCCAGAAGAAACCCAATAGTCTGTAGTTGTTCCAGCTTGACCAAACAATCGAGGAATTTTATGTTCCTCTGATAAGGAAACAATATACTCTACTTCCGCCTTTGTAGGTATTCTCCATCGTCCAGCAGGATAACCTGCTTCTTGATAGGAAGCGCAACGTTTTACCGTACCTTCATACGTTGCTGCAAGAGTTTTTCCCCATGACGAAGCAATTTTATAGGCTGGTGCTATGATATTTTCAGCCTCAATTCGAGTGTTTTTATATTCTGTCGCATCCAAATCTCGTCCAAAAGAATAAGATGTTTCACTTCGTGGGTCGCCAATGGCATATTCATCAACATCAAATGATGTTATATGAATTGTATATAAATTAGGATTTGAATTAACTGATTGGCTATTTCCTTGTAAACTTGCAACAACTCCAAGATAATGATCGTCATTAGTGGAACCAGAGTCATCATAAACATGAACACCACTAGCACTTCCATTATTATGTCCATTGATAAATCGATTAGTTCTACCACCTTCTTCATTATTCTCTCCTACTATATACATTGCCGGATACTGCGTAATGGTCCACGTATCTGTATGTACTCCTTGTGTATTGTAAACTTCTACAGTAATCGTATAAGGGACAAAGTCATCATCATCATTCAGTGGATGGCTTATCAATAATGGACCATTATCCTCTTCTTGTGTCAATTTAAAGTCACTAAAAACGACAGGAGGATTATTGTTTCTTGTATCATAAGGATAATTTGAAGTCAAATAAACCTCGTAAGATTCATCATTATGATAATCCCAATAATGAACATTTGTTATTCTTGTATAGTTTCCATTAGGGTCACGATTATCTTCCCATGCAATCTCGCTACTGCTCACATACGGCATTCTCAATTCATCCACGTTATTCATTACCGAATTATACTCGTCCAATACAAGATAGCGGTAGTTATTCATATCGGCATTGATGCTTGTGTTTATCCACGGCATGATTTCAAACTCTTTATCCGTCACTTCTACGGCATCGTGCGGATTTAGACTGCCCAATACACCGATATTCACTTTTATCCGATAATACGTATTGCGTTCTAATACGGCAGGAGCATCGCTGCCCGAAATAGGCACACGGTAATAATATTTCAGGGCTTGCTGCGATCCGTTGATAGTTGCACTCCAAGGCACACATAAAATCAGGTAAGTGTCTTTCCTGTTGCTTGTGCTTTCCGGATTGGGATAAGAATAAAAAGGAACGGCTTGTTCGTATACTATCTTACCGTCTTCATCCGTCTCGGACTGATTATATCCACGGATGATGCGGTCTATGTAGTCTGTTTCTTGTACAGCATAATTTCCTTGAAGGTTTGTCTGCTGCACGCCATAAACCATTGTCACATTCATGCTGCCGGGGATAGGTGTATATGTCACCCCATCTGTCACAATACTTTCAGCTGTGGTAGGGAAGAGCATGACTTTAGCCATGGCACGGGTCATTTCGATTACTTCCGATGCAGTGGGCATAGGGTCTATCGTGATATTATCTCCGCCGTCCATTACCAAAGAAGATTCTTTTACCTGCGCGTCATCCTTTATAGGGTCTGTATTGTTATCGGCATAGCCCCTTTTCCATTCTGTGGTAATTGTCGTTTCTTTGATTGTTTGCAGAGATACCCCTTCGGCGGTAGACGATGTATAGCTGAAATCATCGCTGTTTGCCACTACATATACATAATATGTCTGGCTTGTGAGTTTTTCCTTATCCAACGGAATCTGCAAGGTATATTCGGTGGTATTGGTGCGTGAAGGTGCTAAGTCCATCTGTGCATAAATACATTCCGCATTGTCCGAATTAGATGCGAAGAAATAGACATCAACTTTTTCAATCAGATTTTCATTGAAACGGTCTTCTCCCTCTTCGGGGCTTCTTGCCATATCCGTTGCTCGTGTAGACAAGGTAAAGGACAGATAATTCCCGTCTGCACTAATTCCGTTATCCGACATGTCGTCCTGACAACTGTACAGACCGACAAGCAACGTGACAATATATACAATATGTGCTATCTTACCATTCATAACTATTTACTTTGAAGGATTGTAAAATAAGGAATCTGTGTACTTTCATCCGGTTCTGAAGGCTCGATCGGACTTGTTGACGTATTGGTCAAATCCAATTCGTATGTTTTTCCGGCTATATCTGCATAGAAATGCAATTGCGCTTCGAAACGGTCTTCCGAGCCCGGATATACCGCTTCTATTTTTAACTCTTGCTGCACAGCGTTGCCTTCATCGTCGTATTGGACAGAACCTGAATTTATTCCGTCTGCAAATCTGAAAGCGTCTACGTCTCCTGTCAATTGCGCACGCCATGTTGCTGTATTCGGACTTTGGATGGTAAAGCGGAATACAGCCGGTTCTTCCGGATTAATATGCACTATGGTATTGTTTTCATTCGGATAGGGTGTCAAAATCGTCTGCTCATCCCATCCGCCATTGGTATAGCTTAATTCATCCGTATAATTTACAGTGATGTCTTCCCTGTTCCACGGATTAACCTTCAAAACCAGATTTTTCACTTCTTCCGGGTCAAGATAAGTGCCGCCTTCGTGATCGATGGTCACTGTAATATCGTAGATGTAATTGCGTTTCATGCGATAATAATTGTCACGTAGCGTTTCTATTTCATCTTTTGAGAATGATACCTTATCGTTGTAATCTGCAATCGTAAAATTAACAGGAACTTTATAATAAGATTCGTTCGTTATATTATCCTCGTTTGTAAAAGGGGCTTTCAACAAGATATAAGTTTGTTTCTCCTCGTCTATTAAATCATCTTTGGCATAGATTTCTGGATCTGTAAAAGTCCCTCCTTCATTTAATAAACTTTCATCGAACCAATCATTCGGATAAGAATAGAACACAGCTTTTGTGTCATACGTTAAAGAAAACGTTTCATCAGCATTCCGTTCCATGCATCTACGGTTTTGGTCTGTTCCTTCGCCATAAGCTTCCGATTCCTTCATAACCGATGTTCCGGCGGTTACATAGTTTTGGAAACTATATTTGCATTGATTTAAAATCGATTTGCCGTTTTTGTCATTTACTGTTAAGCGTATCTTTGCAGCGGCACGGGCGAGGTCGAAACTTAACGTAATATTTAACTCATCTCCGCTGCGTTTTCCTATGCCGTCCATAACAAAAGATTCTTGCGTGGCGTTCCATGCAATAGCCGTTTCTATCATTTCCGCTTTCAATTGAGCCAAAGTGATATTATCCTTGTCTGCCAGTTGCGGGCAATTTGCTACCATGTAATAGGTATAGTTACCTTCGCTTACTTCTTCGTAAGTAAGTTCGTTTGTCGGTAACGGCTTATACTCATCAGCTTTGTCTGATAGAGATTCACCTTGTCCTGCACTTACTTCTATATGCTTATAGCATGATGGATCCGTATCTGTTGTTCCCTCATTAAATACAAATAAGTCAATACGGGTAATTAGGTTCTCGTGCCAATCTCCGCTCCAACCGGGTTCGGGAGTTGTTTCAGCACGCGATAAGGGGGAAGAGCCTGCAATTCTGTACATGATCTTCACTTGCCCGTTGCTGTTGTCCGGCACGGCTTGTTGCAACGATGTTTCATCCGAGCAGCTTATGCAACCGAGGCAGATAGCTGCAAGGAGCATTGTTTTATGTATAAGTTTCGTTATCATCACTTACTCCATTCATGATTAGGGTTCCAATATTTATTTACCATCCACCACTGGAAGTTATCCCATTCTTCTTCATTGCCTGATGCATTAGGGTCAACATCCCGTGCCAAATATTCCAAGTTTTGCCATCCGTATTGCGCTCGTAGATGTCTTATCCAAATGTGCGTATCATTTCCGGCAAAACGACGCTTATCTAAAAATGGGAATTTCTTACTATCTATATCACTTTTTTCAAAAGAAGGATTAATTATCAAATTATATTTGCTCCCATCTGTCAACTTCACCGTAATATAAAAATCAGTTTCAACAACTTCTTCCTTATTCCATTTTTCTTCTCCCCAATCGGTTAAATAATCATCTTCAAAAAGAGCTTCCCACTCTGTCTTACTATAACCTTTATATTGATCATAGCCATCATTACCGTTTTCACCAAAATCTGAGCCGGCATCAGTTTCACCACTCATATTTTTACTAAAGCCTGTATAAAGATGGTTGGCAATTATCTGAATGATGTAAGGCTTTTGACGAGCAATGCCATGCGTCACTTTATTGACTTTTCCATCCGATTCATATTCAGAACCATTAAAATCATCTTCAGCTGTTGTTGAAAAAGAAAAATCTTTTTCATTCGTCAGGTGTGCTTCCCATGTTGCCCCTTTTGGTCCTGTCAACATAAACAGGTAACGTGCACCGGCAGAACCGGCTTTCAACGCCCAATGCTCTTCATCATCAATTTCATTATCATACGTCGGACGAGTCAAAATACACAGTCGTGCTTCGTTATCACCTTCCTCCGGATGTTGATAAATGTAATTGAACAATTTTTGTGTATTCGATCGATCATCATTATAAGATACGATAGGGAACAACACATAATTGTTGCCATTGATAAACTCATTATACGAAGTTTCGTCAGCAAACGGATTGCTTGATGTACTTACGTGTTGCGGTGCATACCCAATAGAAGATTTTACCAGTTGCCACGGCAACGCTTTATACTGGATAATCAGTTCTCCGTTGTCGTTTACCCGAACGAAAATCTTGTTCCAGATGTTGCGCTTTGTTTCGGGGAGGACAAACGAGCTTTCTTCTTCTTTGTTATTTAACGTATATTCTACCGTCAAAACGTATGCATTCTCTCTGGAAGGGGCAGCCTCCGGATACTCATAATCAGTTCCGGTAGTAGGGCTCCATTCATTATTGTTGGGATTTTCCAATAAATACGCTTGCGACAAATCTATCTGTACAAAATCATCAGGATGATTGCTGAAATCTCCGACCGGTGATTCAGATGCAGGTAAATCTGTTGTTATTTCTTTACCGTTACTGTCCTCAAATAAAATTTCCGTCTTGTTGTAATTTGCAATATCAATAAGTGCAATTTCTTTTGCCAACAAGCCCTTATTCGGAATATTTTCCAGCGTTATTCGATTTATTTTTAAATCAGAACTTGCACTTTCTTTCGTAAAGAATAACTCCAGCTTGCTTACGGCACGTTCTGTTTTTATCGTTACGGAATAACTCTTTTTATGGTCTTCTACCGGCAAAGCATCTTCACTAGTCGCTTCACCATAGATAGGAACTTGATTGTCTTCTAAATTATCAGCTAAACCAGTAAATGTTGCCGCTTTAATTTTATCAACCGGCGATTCTCTACCTAAATTGTAAGAAAGTCCTGTTACATTATCACTATTCAATACAACATAAAAATTCAAATACGTAATCGTATTATCCAACTCGAAAACGTGTTCATTGGTATTTACCAGTTCGCCTAAAGCATCCGAACCGGAGAAAGTAGGATTTTCTATCTCGTAGTAATCTACCAGCTCGGTATTGTCTTGATTGAATATCCACACTTTCATATCCTTAGGCGTGCTTCCATCGCCTATCGAACTGCCTTCCGTCACTCTACTCATGGCAATCCCTAAGTTGACCGTGACGGTGCGGGTGCCTTCGGAGGTCTGCACGGCTTCTTCGTCCCTGCAGCCTGGGAGGGCGAGGAGGGAGAAGATACACATTATTATATATAGATACCGTAGGTTCATCATATTTCAGGAGTTATATCGTTGTAGCGGACTATCCAGTCGTTTATTATCACTTGGGTGTTAATCCAGGCGTTGTTCGAGTCGAGGAAGAACGTCATGGTGTAGGTGTCTTCGCGGTCGAGGTACTCTTGGAGCGGCATGTCGTAGTTGGCTACGGTACGGCATACCTCCAGATAGTCTATTAGGGGGATAGAGAGTACCGTTTCGCCTGTCTCGCGGTTGGAGATGGTGAGTCGCACGTCACTGTCTACCATCAGCCTGCCTGTGCTCAGTTCGGCTACTGCCATGTTTATCTGGTCGGCAGAGGGTGTACCTTCGATATCAGCCGAACCTTGCGCCTGGTAATAAGGCATGTATGTCAGCGTGCCGTCGTTGGGAACAAGGCTGTTATCGTAAGCCATTAGTCCGTTCTCGTCGGTCACGGTAAATTCAAACAAAGAGGCATCAACCGGTCCGGCAGCTATCTGCTGGAGAATGATGCGGAAGGTGTTGGTGTTTTTCACCAACGGTACGGTGATGTATTCCGTACGATCTGCTGCACGGGTTAAAGTTGGTGTTTCCACACTTCCGTGCCATAGCGGTTGGAGATAGCCTACCGAATCAATCGGTTCGCCCCACAAGGTAGTGGGATAGCGGTTGATGCGGCAAGTCAGGTCGTCTATTGCAGATATGCTTTCGGTCAGCTGGGGAACTGTAAAGCCGTTGCCGTCTTCTACGCCAGCCCATGCCACCAGACGATAATTACCCGGCTCAAGAGGAAGCAGCATGGAATAATCGGATTCGGCAAGCATATCGCCCCGGTCAGTCTGCTGGAAAGCAAGTTTGCCGTCGGCATCAAAGGCATAAAGGGTTACCGAATGTACCTGGCTGGCAAAGGCATCGGCATAAAGCATGTTGTAGTCATACTTGAACTTTACCCGATACTCGGTTTCAATGGGGCAATCGTCGTCATTGTCCCAGACAGTATCGCACGAAGTTACGGGCAGAAGGGCTGCCGCAGCCAGCATTAACTTGCATGCCTTGCGGTGTATGGAGTAAAGCAGGGTTTTCATCTTTTTTTAATTAATAATTAACAGTTAATAATTAATAGCGTGAAGGTGTCCGTTTTTTATGTAGGGGCAGGGTCTGCCTACCTTGATTGCATCTGCGTGGATGCATTCGGGCGAGCGAACCTCGCCCCTACAAATTAATATCTATCTGTATTTGCAATGCACTTTTAGAACTCTATGTCGTTGTAGCGGACAATCCAAGGCAGAATCTTAGCTTGTACTTCTAATGCTGCTTCTTCTGATTCGTTAACAATACCCGGAGTCGGGTCTACAATCGGATCACCAATTTGTTCAATTTTCGTTACCGACAACGAATAAATGTTGTTACGCATGATAGCGAACTCCATATTGCCCAATTCATTTGGTTTGCCGTTGTCGAAGTGTTTGATTTCGGTTGTGTAATAATAACAGATATTGCTGTTATACAATTTCACGTCAGCAGCTTCCAACTCTTCTTTTGTAGATGTTTCAGTCAATTCTTTGATAGCATCAGGAGTTGCGTCACCATAAGCATCCTTAATTTGCTGGATAGACGTGTAATTGTGACCTTGATAGAGATATAACTTTTCAATAGGTTGCGTACACTCTGCATTGTTCCAAATAGTAGCCACGAATGAGATACCTGTACTTAAGCCGTGAGTTTGATGTTCAATATCGGTAGAGTTTTCGAAGCAATAAGACATCAGTTTTCCTACTGAAGGTAATTGGGGATCATCTGGGTAATGCGAATCATCTCCTTCGAGGCCAACATTGCTATCATCGTCTAGCATAGATGCGAATGTCTTGTAATAGGAAGCGGCAGCGCCATTATTTTTGAATTGTTCACTTTCTATTGTTAAGTTTGCACTTTCTTCGGAAACTTGTGCCAGCGTATTATAGAACCAGCCGTCTGTTGTAGTGCCAGCAGGGAACTGCATTTCACCGTTTTCATCAGCTACGAAAACAATGTTATTGTTGTTGTCCCAGTTTGGAGTCCATAAGAAATTGCTGCCATCCAATGTGCCAAACGGAGTCATTGCTGTACCTGCACTTGCGATGGTGTGTCTTACATAATTTACGGTCTTAGATAAGTTCACCAAAGCGTAGCCTTCCAATTTTACATACCAATTCTTTTGTTCTATTTCTGCATCTGTATCAAATTGCAATTCAATCATAGATGCTTCATTGCCATTTACGCTACCATTTCCGTCAGCGTCTTCTACTGCATACCAAAGCACTTTCTTTTCTTCATTGGTTTCAGCATTGTATTCCGCTACGGTTTTTGCAGTCAGTTTCACATAGACATCCTTGCCGCTTTGTTGCGGAGCATCTGTATCTTTTGTATATGCGCCTTGGAATAAAGAAGCTTCGTTGTAGAGTGCATAGATGGTATTACCTACAGCATCTTTTGCCTCATTTAATGTATAAACCGTATAAGTAGCCGGATCGCTGCCTTCATCTTGGATAGCACCTTCAATGGTAATGGCTGGAGTACTGCCTACATTTACTTTTACCGCATAAACATTTTCTTTATTTGTTTCTTGAGGAGTAGTCGAACGGAACGTAATTTTAGACAATACACGTTCTACATCAATGTTTACCTTAGCCGGATTATTCGGAGTATTTGTCTTGTTCAATGTTACGGAAGCTTCCGCTTTGTTTGCCATCATGAAACCTGCATCATCAGTAGATGTACCATCATAACCTAATCCCATACCGATGCTATTGGCTGCATTCGTGTAATTGGCAGGGTAAGCTGAAAGGTCGGTTGCATGTACCGTTTCATAGTCATATTCTCCGTCAAGGATTGTCTGATACAGTTCTACAGGGTTACTAAGAACCGTAGGAGAAGAAATTTCTGATGTCGGATTTACAACAACCAATACATTATAGTCACCCGTAGTAACTGTAATAGGTTCGGCATTTTTGTAAGTTTTAGTGGCAGAATTGACTTCAACGAAATTGTCTTCGCCTGCGGTTTCTTCATCTGCTATAGTATAGATATTGGCAAAACCTGTAGCACTTGAACCTTCAGATTCTGGAGCTACGACAACCAAGATTTGGTTGATGTCGCTTTCACCAGAAATGCCACTACTGTGGTGCCCGCTGTCTTCCGCACCATTATGCTTATCTCCATTATTATTCGCATCGTCCGCGGTAGAGCGGCTGCTGTTTCCGCCATTGGCGGTAAACGAGATAGTCAGATAAGCCGGAGTGCCGTCACCTTGCATGCCGTTGTTTCCGCCTTTTCCGTCGATCACATCGTCAGAGCATCCGGCAAAAGCTATTGCCGCGAATGCCAAAGCATAAAACTTAAACTTTTTCATAATCACATATAAATTAAAGTTAATAATATCCTTTTTCTTTATATGCTCTTATGACATGGTGGGAATAAGGTGGAAGAAATCCTATAATTCGTCGATAAGTTCTTGTAATGTTTTCAGCTTTCGACCTTCTTTTTTGGTCATATATACTTCGGTGAGTGCCTCACGTAAGTCTTTCACTAATTGTTCTTTAGTCATATACCCTTCTTCGGCTCCTTTTTCTGCTGCAATATCTACATGGGATAACGCACGAATAAGGGCACGGTCTTTACAATCTATCTCGTCAGTGTCTTTTATTCCTAACTGGCGGCATACCTTCCTTTCTTTTTCGGTAAATGAGTTTTTATCGTCCATCTATCTGTCCTTCATAAAATTTTCATCGGTGATGTTCAAAAATTCTCTTGCTATAGCTAAGAGTTCTGCAATCCGATGGGGCGGTATGGATTCTTGTTCAGCTTTATCGTAGATATCAAGCAACAGGATTACTCCGTTCGCTTCATTTATTTCGTACACAAAGTCGATGACCCGCGCACCGTGACTTTTGCCTCGGTTTTTGCTGGCAATAGCCATACGCACTTTATGAATGCCTCTGCCAAGGTCAGTCCCTGCAACAGGGTTGGCATGAAGTTCGTTAAGCAAATTGGCATAATCCTGTTTTAATGACTTATACTTTTTACCTAACTGCTTCAATTCTTTTTCGAAATAGGGGATTGTATCAATTCTATAATTCATTGAGTAATTCCTCCGCCGATTTCAATTTCCAACCTTCTTTTTTGGCACGATACATCTGAGTAAAAGCTCTGAGGTATCTTTGTTCCAGCTCTTCCTTGCTGATGTATTCCTCTTCATCCTCCTCTTCCTGCGCCTTGCTTGCCGCCTTCTTTACCGCTGCCAAGGCACGGTTGAGTGAGCGTTGTACTTTTTGGATTACATCAATGTCGTCCACGTTCCGCAATTCGTTTATCAATGCTTCGCGTTGCATGGCTAATGCAGAATTCTCCGTCATGGCTTTATCCTCCTCATTATTAAATTTATAATCTGTATGCAAAGTTACAAATTATTCTTTTATTCCCACTATGTCAAAGAGCGTTATTTTTTTTCAGTTGACAAGGTTTCAATTGACAAGTTGACCAGGCTTTAGATACAAGGTTTGTTTTGCTATTTAAAACCTTGTCAACTTGTCAACTGATGCCTTGTTACCTAATGTATTTCAGATTCTCTTCCGCCTCACGGATGCCGGCTTGCGCGGCACGTTGTAGGCAGGGGAGCGCTTCGTCATAACGTTCCAAGAGAATCAACGCTACGCCTCGGGCGTTATCGGCTTGAGGGCTGTTGCCCGCTTTCTCCAAGTATCGTAATGCCTGTTCCGCCTCTTTCCGTTCCAAAAGCGCATTGGCGGCGTTGAGGTTTGCTGTCGGGTCATCGGGATACATGCGGACGGCTACGTCGAATACGTGGTTGAACTCCTCGCTGCCGGGCTGGTAGGTCTGTGCTACGGCAAACATCTCCTGCAGGCTGAGGTTTTGCGGACGAGTCTTGATGACCTCTTTTGCTTCTTCCACGTTGAAGCCACGTATTGTATAGTCTACCGTATAGTCGGTGCGCCGCAGGGCGGGATAGCAGTCTTGCAGCAAGGTGCGATAGGAAGCCGGATAAGCCGAACGGATACGTTGCTCCCTTTGGTCAAGGCTGCCTTCGCCGTCCATGATTGCCAAGATCGCCTCCTTATCTGCCAACGAACTTGTTTGCAGGTACAGGCGCAACCCTTCCCAGTTCTCTCCACCAGGTTCAGTCTGGAACAAGGCTGTGCCGAAACCATATTCTTCTATCAAGTAGTCTTTAAGTGCCTGCGTTCTGCCTTCGGACAGACGTACGTTCGACTCATATCTGCCTTCTGGCGACGCATAACCGCGCAAACAGATCTGGGTGATGCTAAAATCCTTGTCGGCACGGATGGTGTCGATGGTAGAGCGTATCTTTGCCAATTCGGCAGTGTTCCGACGGTATTCGGGGTAAATCACGGTCTTGTTTACAGGGAAATCCAAGTAAGCCTCGCCGCTCAACGCACGTGTCTTGCGAGTTTCCGCCTGAGGACTGATGTACGCCAATTTCGGGACAAAGGCAAGATCGGCTTGCGCCAATGGGGTATTCCCTCCTTTTGTCACATCACCGCATCCGCATACGTCTTCAGATACCGAAAGACCTGCATTATTCATCCATTGTTTGTAGGGTAAGGCGATACGGTAGTCAACAGAAGCCCTTTCGGAACTCTGCGGCTTGCCACTATGCTTGATGACGGCATAAGGATTTTCGGCGTAAAGCGACTCTTCGTTGCGTTGGTAATAGATGTAACGCCGGCGCCCCATCACCTCAATGGCAGGAAGCCATTGCCAGTCCTCGCCCTGAGCAAAGAGCGGAGCCAGCACCACGGAACGGTTGCGTCCCACCTCCATTTCGGAGAGGTCGATGTTCATCTGTATCACCACGCTGTCGCGCTGTTTGTTGATTTCCACACCGCTCACCTTTGCTCCGCTTGACAGACGCTGCACGCCTTGGGCAGCTGCCGGCATCAGCGGAAGCAGTGACAACAAGCTATATAAACAGATTGTTTTCATGTTTCTCGTTCCTCCTTTTAAAATACATAAATCAGGTTGATTGCCGCTTTTGTAGGTCCGAAGTAGTTGTGGGATTTGTTCTCTTCCAACAAGTCACCGCAATGGGGGCATTCGTATTTGTCGTATTGGCTATACACGTAACCGATGCCGATTTCCGCCTCTACGCTCCAATGCTTGGAAAGCATCCATTGGTATCCGTAAACGATACCCGCTCCCAGCATCCAGCCTTCGAAACGATGGTCTTGCAGTTGGCTGAAATCGGTGCCCAAGAAAGTGAAATCGGTATTCCAGTTGCCCATGTTGTAGATGCCGCCCAAGAGATGCGCACCCACGAAATGACCGTTAAAGGCCTCGCAGAACCAATAACGTGCCTCGGGCTGGAAAGAAAGTTGCTTCCACTTCTTGTTGTCGGAAAAAGACCAAGGATTCCAGTTGGCTGACACATCTAAGGTCCATTTGGGGGCCAGACGAGTTTCAGCACCAATGTTTATCGTAGTGGTTGCATCATAAAACAGATTCGTTTTCACAGCCCAATCTTGTGCAAATGCCGAAAGGTTGCAGCACAAGAGAAGAATAGACAGTAAGCGTTTCATAATATATTGTAATTCTTTATTTTTTCCTTTCATCTGAGATACAAAACCGCATTTCATGCTGTATCTTTGTATTCCTATCCTCTTCGACTATATCTCCGAAAAAATCCTTTGTCTTGTCTGTCTTTTGTCCCTGCAAACATAGATATAATATTTTAATCATCAAAATAAATTCATTGTTTTTTTCAAAAAAATAAAATAAAATTCTTATAGGAGTGCTGTAGCGAGGGTAGCATAGTGGAGGAGGTACACCTTATTTGATATAATGCGAATCGGGAGTTAAAAGGGAGTTGGAAGAAATTATTGTCCGCAGGTGGGTTGGAAGTTTGGCGGTCAGTACATTTGTATCGGTTTCAGAGGCAGGAATATTGCTCTGGAAAGTAAGATATACTTCAACCGCGAATGAATATATACTTCAACTGCGAATGAATATATACTTCAACCGCGAATGAATATATACTTCAACTGCAGATGAAGATATACTGCAATCAGATGGGGTATATTTTAGGGGCAGGAGGACATTGCTTTGGGATAATCGAATGTTATTTTGATGCGCCTTCGGAATGTGTCCACTTATCCATGTGGATGAATTCAGGGCGTATGCGATACGCCCCTACAGCAAAAAGCGCTGCTTACCTTCACAGGCGAGCAGCGCAGCTACAATACAAAATACAAATACAACTAAACGAGATATTATTATAAAACGTCCTGTTTTATACAATTCCTTGTGCCATCATGGCGTGTGCCACTTTCATGAATCCGGCAATGTTGGCACCTTTTACATAATTGATGTAACCGTCAGGCTCGGTGCCGTACTTCACACATTGTTCGTGGATGTTGTGCATAATCTGATGCAACTTGTCATCTACTTCCTGTGCGGTCCAGCTGATGTGCATGGCGTTCTGGCTCATTTCGAGTCCCGAGGTCGCTACACCTCCTGCATTGACGGCTTTTCCCGGTGCATACATCACCTTGTTTTCGATGAATGCATCGATGGCTTCGGGTGTGCAACCCATGTTGGAAATTTCTCCGACACAAAGAACGGAATTTTTTATCAAATTACAAGCGTCTTCGCCATTTAATTCGTTCTGAGTGGCGCAAGGAAGTGCGATATCTACCTTTACTTCCCACGGACGGCGTCCCGGATAGAAGGTTGCGCCCGGATATTTTTCGGCATAGGGTGCTACCACATCGTTTCCCGAAGCGCGGAGTTCGAGCATGTAGTCTATCTTTTCACCGCTTACTCCGTCGGGGTCGTAAATATATCCGTCGGGACCGGACAGGGTGACTACCTTAGCTCCTAACTGGTTGGCTTTCGTTACGGCTCCCCATGCTACGTTGCCGAAACCTGATACGGCGATGGTTTTGCCCTTGATGTCGATGCCTTTCTTGTCGAGCATGTGTTTTACGAAGTACAGTCCGCCGAAACCTGTGGCTTCGGGACGGATAAGTGAACCGCCATATTCAAGTCCTTTGCCTGTAAAGGTGCCGGTAAATTCGTGTGTCAGTTTCTTGTACATGCCGAACATGTATCCAACCTCGCGTCCGCCTACGCCGATGTCGCCGGCAGGCACATCCATGTCGGGACCCAGATGGTGGTAAAGCTCCAGCATAAAGGCTTGGCAGAAGCGCATGATCTCGGCTTCGCTCTTGCCGCGCGGTGAGAAGTCGGAACCGCCTTTGGCGCCACCCATGGGCAAGGTGGTAAGGGCGTTTTTGAATGTTTGTTCGAATCCTAAGAATTTCAGGATAGACAGGTTGACTGATGCGTGGAAACGGATGCCGCCTTTGTAAGGACCGATGGCATTGTTGAATTGGACGCGATAGCCCAGGTTGACTTGCACTTTGCCTTTGTCGTCTACCCACGGCACACGGAATGTGATGATGCGGTCGGGTTCTACCAGCCGCTCGATGAGCGATACCTTTTCGAACTCGGGATGCTGGTTGTAAATATCTTCGATAGAAATCAATACCTCTTTTACGGCTTGCAAATACTCAGATTCACCGGGATGCTTGGCCTCCAGCGATGACATGATTCGGTTGATGTCCATAACTATTTATCTTTAAGGTCTGACAAAATGAAATGTTTCTTTATGCAAAGGTAGGATTTTAAACGGATAAACCAAATAATTCTGTATGAATTTATCTGTAAAAACTGATAAAAAGTTAAAAGCCGTATGGCAGGTCATTGGCGGCAGGTAAAGTTTGTACGCCGATAAGTTGCATAAATCAAGAGAAATCCCGAAATTTGTTTGAGAAATCAAGCTTAAATCCGATAGCTATGCTCAATAAGTTAAAATTAAACCAACTCTATTTCAAGGATACCCAGTTTGTCAACCTGATGACGAAACGTATCTTTAATGTACTTCTGGTTGCCAATCCGTATGATGCTTTCATGCTGGAAGACGACGGGCGCATCGATGAGAAAATCTTTATCGAGTATATGAACCTGAGCCTTCGTTATCCGCCGCGTTTCACGCAGGTGTCTACCGAGGAAGATGCCTGGAAGCAGTTGGAAAACACCCGTTTCGAGCTGGTCATCTGTATGCCCGGCACCGATAATAGTGATACGTTTGACATCGGCAGGCAAATCAAGGAGAAATATCCGCATATTCCGCTGGTGGTCCTGACCCCGTTCTCGCACGGCATCCGCGAGCGGATGGAGCACGAAGACCTGAGTGTCTTTGAATACGTGTTCTGCTGGCTGGGGAATACCGACCTGCTGGTGTCTATCATCAAGCTGATAGAGGACAAGATGAATCTGGAGCATGATGTCAAGGAGGTGGGTGTGCAGATGATTCTGCTGGTAGAAGACTCCATACGGTTTTATTCGTCGGTATTGCCTAACCTTTACAAGTTTGTGTTGCGCCAAAGCCAGGAGTTTGCAACGGAGGCGCTGAACGAGCACCAGCGTACCTTGCGCATGCGCGGGCGTCCTAAGATTGTATTGGCACGCACTTATGAGGAGGCGTTTGACCTTTATACCCGTTATCAGAACAATACCTTGGGGATTGTTTCCGATGCGCGTTTCCCTCGAGAAGGGAAGATTGACCCGCAGGCAGGCATCCGCTTTCTTACCGAGGTGCGTAGCCGGAGTCCGTTTATCCCTTTGATTTTGCAATCGTCGGAAGCTTCGAACCGGGAGTTTGCCACCCACATTCATGCCCAGTTTGTCGACAAGAATTCCAAGAAGATGAATCTGGACTTGCGGCAGGCTGTGTCCGAGCATTTCGGCTTCGGTGATTTTGTGTTCCGTGACCCGAAGACCAAGGAGGAAGTGGCGCGGGTGCATAACTTGAAAGATTTGCAGAACGCCATTTTCTCTATCCCCGCCGACTCGCTGCTGTATCATATCGGGCGTAATCACGTGTCCCGCTGGTTGTATTCGCGTGCTATATTTCCCGTGGCAGAGTTCCTGAAGCAGATTACGTGGGAGTCGTTGCAAGACATTGATGCCCACCGGCAGATTATCTTCGAAGCCATTGTGAAATACCGTAAGATGAAAAACCAGGGTGTCGTAGCGGTATTCCAGCGCGACAGGTTCGACCGCTATTCGCACTTTGCCCGCATCGGTGACGGTTCGTTGGGAGGAAAGGGGCGCGGACTTGCCTTTATCGACAACATGGTAAAGCGTCATCCCGAGTTTGAAGAGTTTGAGAATGCCACGATAGCCATTCCGAAGACGGTGGTGCTCTGTACGGATATATTCGACGAGTTTATGGAAACCAACCAGCTCTACCAAATAGCCCTGAGCGAAGCGGATGACGAAGTGATATTGCGTGCCTTTCTGCGTGCGAAGCTGCCCGATAACCTGGTAGAGGACTTTTTCGCTTTCTTCGATGTGGTGAAGGCGCCGATAGCCATCCGTTCGTCCAGCTTGCTGGAAGACTCGCACTATCAGCCTTTTGCCGGTATCTATTCTACTTATATGATTCCGTATATGGATGACAAGTACGAACGCCTGCGGATGCTGAGCGATGCGATAAAAGGTGTATATGCTTCGGTGTTCTATAAAGACAGCAAGGCGTATATGCAGGCTACCAGCAACGTTATCGACGAGGAAAAGATGGCAGTAATCCTGCAGGAGGTAGTGGGTACGCAATACGGCGACCGTTACTATCCTGCCATATCGGGCGTGGCACGTTCGGTCAATTATTATCCTATCAATGACGAACTTGCCGAAGAAGGTACTGTCAGCCTGGCATTGGGCTTGGGCAAATACATCGTCGACGGCGGATTGACCCTGCGTGTGTGTCCGTATCACCCTGATAAGGTGTTACAGACCAGTGAACTGGAGATGGCGCTTCGCGAGACACAGACCCGCTTTTATGCCCTTGACCTGAAGAACCTGGGACACGACTTTTCGCTGGATGACGGGTTCAATCTCTTGAAGCTGCCGGTGAAGGAAGCCGAGGCGGACGGTTCGCTGACATACATCGCTTCTACTTACGACCCTTATGATATGGTTATCCGCGACGGTATTTATCCCGGCGGGCGCAAGGTGATTACCTTTGCCAATATTCTTCAGCACGATGTGTTTCCTTTGGCACGTATTCTTCAGCTGGTACAGAAGTATGGTCAGGGTGAAATGCGCCGTCCGGTAGAGATTGAGTTTGCCGTTAACCTGAACGCCCAAGAGAAGTCCGGCACTTTTTATTTGCTTCAAATCCGTCCGATGGTGGATATGAAAGCCGATTTCAACGAAGACCTGGAAGCCATCCCCGGAGAGCGTTTGTTGCTGAAAAGCGAGAATGCGTTGGGGCAGGGTGTGATAGATGATATGCAAGATGTGATTTATGTGAAGACGGAAGGTTATTCGGCTTCGAACAACCAGCTGATAGCCTATGATATCGAGAAACTGAACCGGCGTTTCCTTGACGAAGGCAAGCACTATGTCCTGGTAGGTCCGGGCAGGTGGGGAAGCAGTGATACCTGGCTGGGTATTCCTGTGAAGTGGCCCAATATTTCGGCGGCACGTATTATCGTTGAGGCTGGTCTCACCAATTACCGTGTCGACCCTAGCCAGGGTACGCATTTCTTCCAGAACCTCACGTCATTCGGGGTAGGCTATTTTACCATCAATGCTTATTGCGGCGACGGGGTGTTCAATCAGGAATTGCTGGATGCCATGCCTGCTGTGGAAGAGACGAAATTTATCCGTTGGGTGCATTTCGACAAGCCGCTTACGGCAAAGATGAACGGGAAGAAGAAGCTGGGAGTGGTGGAATTGCCGGAATGAGTAACCTGTTTATTATATAACTATTCACTACAGAGGCCACAGAGTGCCACAGAAGAATAGGTCAATAAACAATATGCTAATGTGAAAATAAATTAGCACATTGCCCTATTATTCATTGACACATTAAATCTGTGTCCTCTGTGGTGAGAATCATCGCACGATAAATTCAAAACAGTTCCTAAAAGAAAAGGTTGCTTCCTTTTACAGAAAGCAACCTTTTTTCGAGCCTCTTGTCGGATTCGAACCAACGACCCCGAGATTACAAATCACGTGCTCTGGCCAACTGAGCTAAAGAGGCAGGTGGGTAAGCTTACCATATCGCGCCGCTACAACCAACTACCTTTGCTGCGATCAAGCCCTGGAGGATTCGAAGGGAGCTGGCCGTATGGGACTTACCCGTATTTCAAAAAACTTGCAATCCCTGAACTATCGGCGCGATATTTCTTGATTGCGGGTGCAAAGGTAGGTATTTTTTCTGAATATGCAATACGTCTTCTGAAAAAAATGCAGAAAAAATGAAGAGACGTCATTTTTCATGCTTTTATTACGCTGAATAAGTACAAAAAACGTACTTTTGTACGCAAATAAAGTTATCCGTTACGGAGGGTATACTCTTTTAATCTATTTAAAGTAAAGAAAATGACACCAGACAGACCAATCGGTATTCAAGAGCATGCAATGAGATTCGGAACCTATATGGGAATCTTTTGGATTATCAAATTCATATTTCTTCCATTAGGGTTTAAAATTCCCTTGCTGCAACTCCTTTTTATATTGGGTACGCTGTTTGTCCCCATATTGGGATACTTGTATGCACGCAAATTCCGGAATACATATTGCAACGGAACCATTCCGTTTTTCCGTGCTTTCATCTTTACCGTATGCATGTATGTCTTTGCGGCCATGCTGGCGGCGGTAGGGCACTATCTTTATTTCCGGTTTATCGACCAAGGATTCTTGTTTGACATGTACAGGCAACAGCTGAACGAGGCAAAGGCTATGCTTCAAGGTGATCTGGCAACTTCCATAGACCAGCTTATGCTTGCTTTTGATACGATAGCTTCCCTGAGTCCCATTCAACTCACTTTTCAACTCATTACGCAGAATGTATTCTATGGCATTTTGCTTGCCTTGCCTACAGGCTTGTTAGTTATGAAATATAAAAAATAAAAATCAGTATTATGGACATATCAGTAGTCATCCCTTTATATAATGAAGCCGAGTCGTTGCCCGAACTGCATGCATGGATAAAACGGGTAATGGATGCCAATCATTTTTCGTATGAAATCATCTTCGTCAATGACGGAAGCACCGACCGCTCGTGGAATGTCATCGAGGAACTGGGCAAAAGCAATCCGGAGGTGAAAGGCATCAAGTTCCGCCGTAATTACGGGAAGTCGCCCGCCCTGTACTGCGGATTCGAACGGGCAGAAGGCGATGTGGTCATTACCATGGATGCCGACCTGCAAGACAGTCCCGACGAAATTCCGGAACTGTACCGGATGATTACGGAGGACGGGTATGACCTGGTTTCGGGCTGGAAACAGAAACGCTATGACCCGCTCTCGAAAACCATACCCACCAAGCTTTTCAATGCAACGGCACGGGCGGTGTCGGGCATACACAACCTGCACGATTTCAACTGCGGGCTGAAGGCATACCGGCGTGAAGTGGTGAAGAACATCGAAGTGTATGGCGAAATGCACCGGTATATCCCGTACCTGGCAAAAAATGCAGGATTTGCCAGAATCGGTGAAAAGGTGGTGCATCATCAGGCACGTAAGTACGGAAAGACCAAATTCGGGCTGAACCGCTTCGTAAACGGTTACCTCGACCTGCTTACGTTATGGTTTCTTTCCACTTTCGGGGTGAAGCCGATGCACATCTTCGGCTTTCTGGGTTCTATTATGTTTTTGTTGGGATTCATATCGGTGGCTGTTATCGGATTCAACAAGCTGCACGACATGTATTGCGGAAATCCGTACCGGCTGGTGACCGAAAGCCCGTACTTCTACCTGGCGCTGACCACGATGGTTATCGGCACACAATTGTTCCTTGCCGGATTCATCGGCGAACTGATAGCCCGCAACGCTCCCGAACGAAACAAGTATCAAATCGAAAAAGAACTGTAACGATGAAAAGACTACCGGTCATATTCTGCATATTGGCGTTAGCAGGACTGTTGGTTCCAGGCTGTGAAGTGGAAAACTGCCCGCCCAACGCCTTGTCGTACCTGCATTTTTCGCTGGTAGACCAAAACGGACGGACATTCAATACTTCTGACACCATCACTATCGTAGGTCAGACCACTTCTTCTGATACACTTGTATCTGACACGCTTATCAATCAGGAGGCGGCGGCAAGCAGCTTCAGCCTTCCTTTGAGCTACGATGCCTACACCCAGTTTATCTTTATCTATCACGCGCTGGATGTCGGTTATGTGGGACGCGACACCATCCGGATTGACCACCGGAACATCCCGTATTTCACCAACCTGGATTGCGGAAGCATGATGTTCTACGAAATCACCGGCACGGCGCACACCCACCACAGGCTCGACTCTATCACCATCACTAACCCGAATATCGACAACAATGAGAAAGAAAATATCCGCATCTATTTCACTGTTTCTGGTGTTGAGCAGTAGCCTTCTCTTTCTGTTCCCTGCCCCGTCATGGGCACAAAAGAAAGACAAGGAGCAGCTAAAGGCCGACTACAAGGCTTCCCCGTTCTATCAGGGAAGTTCTATCGGCGTGGAAATAGCCGGCATAGGCGGCTACCTGCTGGGAGGAGACATCATGAGCAGCGAAATTTTATTGCAAAGTAACCTGAAGAACCGTTTTTTGCCTACCCTCGAAATAGGTTACGGGAAAACCGATGTCGTCAATGATGCCAACGACATGCACTACAAGACATCGGCGCCTTATTTCCGGATAGGCATGGACTATAACGTGTTCTACCTGAAGCCTTACCTGCCCGGTTATCTGTATGTGGGCCTGCGTTACGGCATGAGTTCGTTCACCTACGACGTGAGCGGACCTGACATGACTGACCCCAATTATGGAGGGACTACGGTGCCTTTTTCGTATTCGGGCATGAAAAGCAAGGCAAGCTGGCTGGAAGGTGTAGTAGGCATCAAGGTAAGGATTTACAAACGTTTCCACATGGGATGGGCGGTGCGCTACAAGATGCGCATGAGCATCGACAATCACGAGAACTCGGTCCCTTGGTACGTGCCCGGCTTTGGCAAGAACGCCAGCAGCAGCTTCAACCTGACGTATAACTTGATTTATAATCTTCCGTTTTAAGGGAACAAGGTGACAAGGAGACAAGGTGACAAGGTCTTGAATAGTTAACCAAAGTATCTGAAACCTCGTCACCTTGTTAACTCGTCACCTTGTCAACTAACTAATAACTGACACAAATGGGTATATTCGCAATTCTTTTGCTTGCCGTGAGCCTCGCCATCGATTGCTTCACGGTGTCCGTCACCAGCGGCATCATATTACGGCGCATCCGGTGGAATACGTTTCTGACGATGGCGTTCTTTTTCGGCTTCTTTCAGGCTTTGATGCCTTTGCTGGGCTGGCTTGGGGCAAGCCATTTCAGCCACCTCATCGAGGCTTACGACCATTGGATAGCCTTCGGGCTGCTCGCTTTTTTAGGCATCCGCATGATACGCGAGCATTTCAAGGACAGCGAAGAACACAGCTTCGACCCTACCCGGCTGAAGGTCATCATCACCCTTGCCATTGCTACCAGCATTGATGCACTGGCGGTGGGCATCTCGTTTGCCTTCACCGGATTCAAGGAGCTACGGAACCTGCTTCTTCCGCTCGTTGCCATCGGACTTGCCTCGTTCGTCCTCTCACTGGCAGGAAGCCTTATCGGCATCTTTTTCGGGAAACGCTTCAACTTGCGGATGGAATTGTTCGGCGGGCTGGTATTGATAGGTATCGGCGTAAAGATACTTTGCGAACACTTACTCGGTTAGAAAATGGAGAATGACAATATGTATACAAAATTAAACGATATAAGGAAACGCAGATTTTCGCAGATTCGCGCAGATTTAATCAATATTAAAAATAATCTGCGAAATCTGCGTAAATCTGCGTTTTAAACTGACACATTCATAAACTAATCACAACGATATGAAGAAAAAAAACGGACTGAAATGGCAAATCCCTTTCCTGCTGCTGCTCGTCGTGGGCACCGTATGGATATTGCGCAAGCAGGCACCTTACCAGACCGACCAGGGGCTGGTGTTCGGTACGATGTATAAAATCACTTACCAGTCGAAAGAGAACCTGAAAGCCGAGATAGAAGCCGAGCTGCAACGGGTAGACCGTTCGCTTTCGCCTTTCAACAAGGCATCGGTCATTACGCGCATCAACGACAATACGGATATGCAGACCGACTCCCTGTTCGACTATGTGTACCGCCTTGCCCGGCAGGTATCGGAAGAGACACACGGCGCGTTCGACATTACCGTTGCTCCGCTGGTGAATGCCTGGGGATTCGGGTTCAAGAATGCATCGCAAGTAGATTCGGCTACCATCGACAGCTTGCGCCAATTCGTCGGATACGATAAGGTGAAGCTGGAAAACGGAAGGATTGTCAAGAGCGACCCGCGCACGATGTTGGACTGCAGTGCCATTGCCAAAGGCTTCGGTGTAGACTGTGTGGCACGCCTGCTGGACCGGAAAGGGATACGCAACTATATGGTAGACATCGGGGGAGAACTGGTGATGAAAGGCGAAAACGCGCAGATGAAACCCTGGCGCATCGGCATCAACAAGCCCATAGACGACTCGCTGGCGGTGAACCAGGAGCTGCAGACCGTATTGCAGGTGAGCGGCGTAGGGCTTGCCACTTCGGGCAACTACCGCAACTTCTATTACAAGGACGGCAAGAAATACGCCCATACCATCGACCCGCGTACAGGCTACCCGATACAGCACAACATCCTCTCGGCTACGGTCATCGCCGACAACTGTGCCAAGGCAGATGCTTACGCCACCGCTTTCATGGTATTGGGGCTGGATTCTGCCAAAGCCGTCTGCCGTGCCCATCCCGAGCTGGACGCATACTTTATCTATAGCAAGGACGACGGAAAGACGGACATCTACTACACCGAAGGGATGGAGAAGTACATCGCAAGATAGGTTATAATTAATAATTAACAATTAATAATTAATAGCTGACAGTTTACATTACACCGGGAACGATGCATAAGGCTTTATCTGGCACGAAAAGATAAATTGAAACTAAAAATAATAACACAACATGAAAGAAACAGATGAAAAACCGACGGGACTGCCCGAAAACGCGTTCCGTCCACTGAAACCGGGCGAACAATACCACCCCCTGATGTCGCCCGACAAGAATTATCCCGAAGTAAATGCCTGGTCGGTGACGTGGGGCATTGCCATGGCAATACTCTTCTCGGCAGCAGCGGCATACTTGGGGTTGAAAGTTGGGCAGGTATTCGAAGCCGCCATCCCCATCGCCATCATTGCCGTGGGAGTGTCTGGAGCCGCCAAGCGTAAAAGCGCACTGGGCGAAAACGTCATCATCCAGTCCATCGGGGCATGTTCGGGCGTTATCGTAGCTGGAGCCATCTTCACCCTTCCGGCACTTTACATCCTTCAGGACAAGTATCCGGAAATGACGGTCGACTTCTTCCAGATGTTCATCAGCTCTTTGCTGGGAGGTATCCTTGGTATCCTGTTTCTCATTCCTTTCCGCAAGTATTTCGTAAGCGAGAAGCACGGCGAATATCCTTTTCCCGAAGCCACCGCCAGCACGCAGGTGCTGATTTCGGGCGAAAAGGGAGGAAGCCAGGCGAAACCGTTGCTCTTTGCCGGACTCATCGGCGGTCTGTACGACTTTATCGTAGCTACCTTCGGGTGGTGGAACGAAAACTTCACCACTCGCGTGTGTGGCTGGGGCGAAACGATTGCCGACAAGGCGAAGCTGGTGCTTAAAATCAATACCGGAGCAGCGGTCTTGGGGCTGGGGTATATCGTAGGGTTGAAATATGCCGCCATTATCTGCGCCGGCTCGCTCGCCGTATGGATTATCATCGTGCCGGGCATCGCAATGCTGTGGGGTGACCAGATATTGAACGCCTGGAATCCGGCTATCACGCAGACCGTAGGCTCGATGTCGCCCGAAACCATCTTCGCCGAATACGCCAAGAGTATCGGCATCGGAGGCATCGCCATGGCGGGCATTATCGGCATCGTGCGCTCGTGGAGCATCATCAAGAGTGCCGTAGGGCTTGCCGCCAAAGAGATGAAAGGCAAGAAGGCAGATGCCGGTGTGGTGCGCACACAGAAAGACTTGTCGATGAAAATCATCGCCATCGGGTCGATTGTCACCATTATCCTTGTGGCGTTGTTCTTCTATTTCGATGTGATGCAAGGCAATTTGCTGCACACCATTGTAGCAATCATCCTCGTGGCAGGCATCTCGTTCCTGTTCACCACGGTAGCCGCCAATGCCATTGCCATCGTGGGTACCAATCCCGTATCGGGCATGACACTGATGACGCTGATTCTGGCATCGGTGGTGATGGTTGCCGTAGGGCTGAAAGGTGCTACGGGCATGGTTGCGGCATTGGTTATGGGAGGCGTGGTATGTACCGCCCTCTCGATGGCAGGCGGCTTCATTACCGACCTGAAAATCGGCTATTGGCTGGGAAGCACGCCCGCCAAGCAACAGACGTGGAAATTCCTGGGCACACTGGTATCGGCTGCTACCGTAGGCGGCGTTATCATGATATTGAACAAGACCTACGGATTCTCTTCGGGCGCACTTGCCGCACCGCAAGCCAATGCCATGGCTGCCGTTATCGACCCGCTGATGAACGGTGTGTCAGCTCCGTGGCTGCTCTATGGTATCGGTGCCGCACTGGCATTGGTGCTGACTTATTTCAAAGTCCCGGCACTTGCCTTTGCCTTAGGTATGTTTATCCCCTTGGAGCTGAACCTGCCGCTTATTGTAGGCGGTGTCATCAACTGGTACGTCACCACCCGTAGCAAGGACGAAGCAATCAATGCGGCACGTGGAGAAAAGGGCACTTTACTGGCTTCGGGCTTCATTGCCGGCGGTGCACTGATGGGTGTGATAAGCGCCGCGATGCGTTTCGGAGGCATTAACCTGGTGAACGAAGCATGGCTGGAAAACCCGATGAGCCAAGTGGTATCGCTCATTGCATACGCACTCCTTATTATATATTTAGTAAAAGCGAGTATGAACATTAATAAAGTTGACTAGATGACAAGGTACTAGGTACTAGGTTTTAGATACCATTAGCAAAACTATTCAAAGCCTAGTCACCTAGTCCCTAGTACCTAGTCACCTAGTCCCTAGTACCTAGTCACCTAGTACCTAGTCACCTAGTCCCTAGTCACCTAATAAAAAATAAAACACCATGAAAAAGTTAGCATTAATGAGTTTACTCTTTGTTTCTACGCTGCTTGCGGCGCAGGAACCTGTCAAAATCAAGTTGTGGCAAAACGGCGCGCCCAATGACAACGGCATGACCAGCCAAGTGGAAAAAGGTCCGCTCTATGTAGCAGAACCGACCATCGAAGTCTATCCCGCTAAAGAAAGCAACGGACTTGCCATCGTGATGTGCCCGGGAGGTGGATACAGCCATCTCGCCATGAACCACGAAGGGCATGATATGGCAAACTGGTTCAACAGCCAAGGCATTACATACGCCGTACTGACCTATCGTATGCCTAACGGAAACAATGAAGTCCCCCTGAGCGAT
The DNA here is from genome assembly GCF_002160215.1 of Bacteroides sp. An19. Taxonomy (NCBI): domain Bacteria; kingdom Pseudomonadati; phylum Bacteroidota; class Bacteroidia; order Bacteroidales; family Bacteroidaceae; genus Bacteroides; species Bacteroides sp. An19. The sequence continues at coordinate 28,163 of NZ_NFKD01000037.1, forward strand.
GCCCAACAGGCACTCCGCATCATGCGCCAGCATGCAAAAGAATGGAACATCCAAAAGCTGGGCATCATGGGCGCTTCGGCAGGCGGACATCTGGCAAGTACCGCCGCAACCCATTTCACAGACGCAGAGACACGTCCCGACTTCCAGATTCTGTTCTATCCAGTCATTACGATGGATCCTGCTTACACCCATATGGGTTCTCACGACAACCTGTTAGGAAAGAATCCTTCAAAAGAACTCGAACAAAAGTACTCGAACGAACTGCAAGTCACACCCGAAACTCCCCAGGCATTCATCATGCACAGCAGCGATGACGGTGCCGTACCCGTAGCCAACAGCGTGAACTATTATACGGCACTGGTGAAAAACGGTGTCTCGGCAAGTCTGCACACCTATCCCGTCGGCGGACACGGCTGGGGATTCCGCGACAGCTTCCCTTACAAACGCCAATGGACCGGTGAGCTGGAGAAATGGCTGCGTGAGCTCGACCGCTAAACATACAGAAGCTGGCTGGAAGGAAAATTCTCTTTCCGCCAGCTGTTTTTTCGGTACTTTTCTGTAATTTTGCAGGCGATTTACTTACTTTACAATTTTAACAACTTAACATAGCAAAAATGGGTGGTTTTTTCGGAACAGTCTCTATGGCTGAATGTGTGACCGATTTGTTTTACGGTACGGATTACAATTCGCACTTGGGAACCAAACGTGCAGGGATGGCTACTTACGATGAAACATCGGGTTTCGCAAGGTCGATTCATAGTATAGACAATTCGTACTTCCGTACCAAATTCGAGTCGGAGTTATCAAAGTTTAAGGGCAAATCGGGTATCGGCGTTATCAGTGATACCGACCCACAACCCATTATGATTAATTCACATCTGGGACGGTTTGCGATAGTGACGGTCGCCAAAATCAATAATATCTCCGAACTGGAGAAAGAATTGCTGGATGCCAATATGCACTTTGCCGAAATGAGTATGGGGAAAACCAACCCTACCGAGCTGGTGGCATTGCTCATCGTGCAAGGAAAAAATTTCGTCGAGGGCATTGAAAACGTATATGCCAAGGTGAAAGGCTCGTGCTCGATGCTGCTTCTTACCGAGGATGGTATCATCGCCGCCCGTGACCGGCTGGGACGGACGCCCATCATCATCGGAAAGAAAGAGGGCGCGTATGCCGTGACCAGTGAGTCGTGCAGCCTGCCCAACCTTGATTTCGAGATAACCGGCTACGTGGGACCGGGCGAGATAGTCCGTGTGCGTGCCGGAGGCGTAGAGCAGCTGCGCAAGCCCAACGAGGAGATGCAGGTATGCTCCTTTCTGTGGGTGTATTACGGCTTCCCCGTGTCGTGCTACGAGGGGCGCAACGTAGAAGAAGTGCGCTTCAAGAGCGGTTACGAGATGGGACGTACCGATGAGTCGGAAGTGGACTGCGCCTGCGGCATTCCCGATTCGGGTGTAGGCATGGCGTTGGGCTATGCCGAGGGCAAAGGCGTACCTTATCACCGTGGCATTGCCAAGTACACTCCTACCTGGCCGCGCAGCTTCACACCCAGTAACCAGGAGATGCGCTCGCTGGTGGCAAAAATGAAACTTATCCCCAACCGTGCCATGCTGCAAGGCAAACGGGTGTTGTTCTGCGATGACTCCATCGTGCGTGGCACCCAGTTGCGCGACAACGTGAAAATCCTCTACGACTATGGTGCCAAGGAAATCCACATGCGTATCGCCTGCCCGCCGCTGATTTACGGCTGTCCGTTCATCGCCTTTACCTCGTCGAAGAGCGACATGGAACTGATTACTCGCCGCATTATCGAAGAGATAGAGGGTGACGGCAATGCGAAATTAGACCGCTATGCCACTACTGGCTCACCCGAGTACAATGAACTGGTAGAACGTATCCGTGCGCGATTTGGTCTCACATCGTTGAAATTCAATACGCTGGAGACGCTGATAAACGCCATAGGCTTGCCTAAGTGCAAGGTCTGCACGCATTGCTTCGACGGTTCGAGTCGCTTCTGATTTCCCTTTTCTCACCAATTGGCAATGGATAATTGACCATTATTCTAAGCCGGAGTAGTTGTCAATTGTCTGTTGTCATTGTCATTACCGTTGTGATGCAACTATAATGGATACGGGGGACATATATATGCACACACGGACGGATATAGTTGCATATTTCCGAGTGGCTATAATTACCTGCCAAATCTGCGTTAATCCGCGAAAATCTGTGTTTTCAGAACTTGTCGTATATTATTGATTACTTATCGACGGATCAGAACGCTTCTGTCATGTTGAAATAGAACAGGTTCTGGCGGTTGATGAAGTTGCGCCCGAAGTCGAGGCGGACGTTCATGCGCGGCTGCACTTCGATGCGCAGGCCCAAGCCGGCGTTGGGCAACACGCCTTCTATCTTCACCGGATTAGGACCCATGAATCCGGCTCCTCCCCAGGCTACGAAGCCCAAGTGGTGGACGATGCGCTTCAGCCAGTTGCTGCGGTCGGTGTTGAACATCTGGCGGTATTCCACCAGTGCCACGTGGCCGCTCTTGTCGCGGTATTGCCCCATGTAGTATCCGCGCAGGTCGAACGGTGTACCGCTCAGCACGTATTTGTTCAGTGGAATGTTGTTGCCGAATACGTTCTTGGTCTGTACCGTCCAGGCGAGTACTTTCCGTTCGCCTACCGACTTGTATTGGCGGTAATCCAGCTCGAAGCGGTAGAAATCGTTGTCACTTCCCAGCCATTTCTGGTACAGCAGTCCACGGATGTCGAAGTACAGCCCTCGGTAAGGGTTGGCAGGAATGTCACGCGTGTCGTAGGTGACGAGGAAGCCGATGCCCGAGCTGAAGTTCTTGTAGCCCGATTCGTTACCTCCGGCGCGCACGTAATCTGCTTGGTGTGCCAAATGCTTTGCCGGACTGCTTATCTTGTCGTAGTTCAGGTCGATTTGCGGGCCGATAAACCAGTCGGTCTCCTTGATGCGGAACAGAAACCAGGGGTTTATCTGCACACCGCTGTAGCGGTATTGGCTGGTACTGTCACTCCGCTCGTAATTTTTGTTGGTAGAATAGCCCACGCCGTAGAAGTTCTCTTGCGTGTTTTTGTAAGTGAATTGTCCGAAGATGCGGAAGCGGTCGTTCTTGAAAAACAGTTGGGGCTTTACTTGGATATTCAGTCCGCCTTTGAAGATGAATGCCATGGCAAAGGGGAGTACTGAGCGGCGCATGGTAGTGTCTTTGGGATTCATGCGGAACGTCATCAGTGCACTTCCGCCTACCAGAAATCCGAAGTCGGGGCTGAAGCTGGGTCCTCCCAATATATTGTAATGGAAGTTTCGTCGTGCTACCTTCTGGCGGTGCAGTTCTTTCTTGCTCAGAGTCATTGGCGGGGAAAGCGTGTCGGCAGGAAGCCGGAGGGTGTCCGTCTCTTGGGTAAAGCCGAGCGATGCCGTCAAGCACAGGATGCAGAGTGTAATCAGTTTTTTCATATTCAAAATGTTATCAGTCGCAAAGGTATAAAAACTTGGGCACTTGGAGGCTTAAAATTAGAAGAACTTAATTAAGTTTGTGGTCTTGTATGGCTTTTTAATGCTCTCGGTATAGCTTTTTAACTTCGTATGTTTGGCGGTATGCCGGCTATTTTCTACTTTTACATCACTAATCATTGCTAAAAATTTAACTTAAAAGATTATGACAGTAATAGAACGTTTTTTGAAGTACGTTTCTTTCGACACTCAGTCGGACGAGAATGCCGGTGTGACACCCAGCACTCCCGGACAGATGGTGTTCGCCAAATATTTGCAATCGGAATTGGAAGCATTAGGGCTGGAGGAAATCTCACTCGACGAGAACGGTTACCTTTTTGCTACCCTTCCGGCTAATGTGGACCGTGATATCCCTACCATTGGTTTCATCGCTCACATGGATACCAGTCCCGATATGTCGGGTGCGGATGTACGTCCGCGCATTGTGGCCGATTACCAAGGTCAGGATATACCCTTGTGTGAGGAAGAAGGTATCGTGTTGTCACCCGGACAGTTTCCCGAATTGCTCGACCATATAGGCGAGGACTTGATAGTGACTGACGGGCGAACCCTGCTGGGAGCCGATGATAAGGCAGGCATTGCCGAAATCGTAGGGGCAATGGCTTATCTGAAGGAGCATCCCGAAATCAAGCATGGAAAAATCCGCATCGGTTTCAATCCTGACGAGGAAATTGGACTGGGAGCGCACAAGTTCGATGTGGAGAAGTTCGGATGCAAATGGGCATACACGATGGACGGAGGCGAAGTGGGTGAGCTGGAGTTTGAGAATTTCAATGCGGCTTCGGCAAAGGTGCAGGTAAAAGGTCTGAACGTGCATCCTGGATATGCCAAAGGCAAGATGGTCAATTCGTTGCTGGTAGCAAACGAGTTCGTGTCCTTGCTCCCTGATGCCGAAACTCCTGCCACGACCGAAGGCTACGAAGGTTTCTTCCACCTGATAGGTATGGAAGGAGAGGTGGAACATACTACGGTTTCGTACATTATCCGCGACCATGACCGTGTGAAATTTGAGGCACGCAAGGCGCTGATGAAAGTGTGTGCCGACAAGCTGAACGAAAAATACGGAGCGGGTACGGTAACGGTAGAGGTGAAAGACCAATACTACAACATGCGCCAGCAGGTAGAGCCGCTGATGCACATCATTGATATCGCTTTTGCTGCCATGCAGGAGGCAGGTGTGGAGCCGAAAGTGAAAGCTATCCGCGGAGGTACGGATGGCGCCCAGCTCTCGTTTAAAGGCCTGCCCTGTCCAAACCTCTTTGCCGGCGGCTTGAACTTCCACGGGCGTTACGAGTTTGTGCCCATACAGTCTATAGAGAAAGCCATGAAGGTGGTAGTGAAGATTGCCGAGCTTACCGCCAGGCGGTATTGATTTTGTTAATTATGCGAATCAGGAGTATAACTATGTTTAACTCCTGATTTGTTGATAAAAAAATCGGTTAATCTGTGGTGATGACCTTAATAATAAACCTTAACATGAAAAACAGATGAAAACAACTCCATTTACAGAGAAACACATCGCGCTTGGCGCAAAGATGCACGAATTTGCGGGCTACAATATGCCTATCGAATATTCTGGAATCATTGACGAACATCTTACGGTGTGCAACGCCGTGGGCGTGTTCGACGTCTCACACATGGGCGAATTTTGGGTGAAAGGTCCTTATGCGCTCCAGTTTATTCAAGATATTACTTCGAACAATGCGGCTGTGCTCACGCCGGGTAAGGTACAATATACGTGCTTTCCCAATGAAACCGGGGGGATCGTCGATGACTTGCTGGTGTATTGCTATGAGCCGGAAAAGTATATGCTGGTGGTAAATGCCGCCAACATCGGGAAAGACTGGGACTGGTGTGTATCGCACAACCGTGCCGGTGCTGAACTGGAAAACGCTTCCGACCGTATGGCACAACTTGCCATACAGGGACCGAAAGCTTTGTCTGTGTTGCAGAAACTGACCTCGGTAAATCTGGCAGAGATACCCTATTATCATTTCTGTGTGGGCGATTTTGCCGGGGTACCGCAAGTGATTCTCTCGAATACTGGCTATACCGGAGCCGGAGGCTTCGAACTTTATTTCTATCCGCAAGATGCGATACACATTTGGGACGCTATTTTCGAGGCTGGAGCCGAGTTCGGCATCAAGCCTGCCGGATTGGGCGCACGCGACACATTGCGCTTAGAGATGGGTTTCTGTCTGTACGGCAATGACATCGATGATACCACATCGCCCCTCGAAGCCGGACTGGGGTGGATTACAAAGTTTGTAGAAGGCAAGGATTTCCCCAATCGTGCAGCACTCGAAAAGCAGAAAGCCGAAGGTGTTGCCCGCAAGCTGGTAGGTTTTGAGATGGTAGACCGCGGCATCCCGCGCCACGGCTATAAGTTGGCGGATGCCGATGGAAATGAAATCGGACATGTCACTTCGGGCACCATGTCGCCTACTCGCAAGATAGGTATCGGTTTGGGCTATGTACAAACCGCTTTCTCGAAACCCGGTACGGAAATCTATCTGGACAACCGCGGGCGGAAGCTGAAAGCACAAGTCGTGAAGCCGCCTTTCCGCAAGTGATGTTTTCACCGCAGAGAATGTATAATTACTGTTTTTCGATTTACGAAGTAAACTAAGAAGCTGTTTTGAATTTCTCCAAAAAGTTTTTCTTGGCTTGATGTATCCGTTTTCGTGTGTGCTTTGGGCGATTTTTTGGTCCTTTTCGCTCCTGTTCTTCGTCAGATAGCCCGCTATCTTCCTCATCACACAAGCGGAAATGCCTCAAAAACTCATCCCAAATCATCACACGATAATTCAAAACCGTTTCTAAAATCGTAAATATTGAATCCCGCAAACATCCCATGTAGGGGCAAAATGCGGATATTCATTTAGTAAATAGTCAAATCGTAAATTTAAAAGACTCTGTGTCCTCTGCGGTGAAATATCCATTCAGTTCTGTGCCAGCCGGTACTCGTTAGGGGCAAGACCGGTGATTTTCTTGAAGATGAAATTGAACTGCTGGAGAGTAGGGAAGCCCAGTCGGGAAGCTATCGCCGCTACGCTATCGGTATTTGCCAGAAGCATCTTTCTGGCGGTATCCAGGCGTTTCAGCTGGAAATACTCGTGCAGGTTTTTTCCGGTCTCGAATCGTAGCAGGTCGTTGAAATATGCCACAGACAGCTTCAGTTGTTCTGCACAATAGTCGGGGGTGGGCAATATGCCGTGTTTCAGTTGGTCTGATGTGATATAATTATCCAGTATCCTGTCCATGTGGCGTAACAGAGCTTTGTTTTTATCTTCGCGGGTAATGAACTGCCGTTCGTAATAACGCGTGCAATAATCCAGTAACAGTTCGATGTAGTGCGAGATAAGCGTGCGGCTGAACCGGTCGATGGGGTGGCGCAGTTCTTCTTCCGTTTCTTGAAGGCATGTCACGATTTTGTTTTTCTCGCGCAGGGAGAGGTGCAGGGCTTCCTCTTTCCGGTAGGCGAAAAACGAATAATGCCCGAGGCTATGTTCGAGCGTAGTGTTGTAAAGCAAGTCGGGATGGAAAGCAAGCAGCCATCCTTGTGTCGGAAGTACGTGCTTGTCATTGATGCCAAACGAGTGTTGGGGAGGCAAGAAGACCATGGTGGCGGTGGAGAAATCGTAATATTTCCGTCCGCAACAGCATTCCTCTTCCATACCGTTTTCTATCAGCAAGACGGTATAGAAATCAAATCGGATAGCCTGTTGTGTCACATTCGCATTGTCCAGGCGGATGACGCTGGCTTGTGGGTGCAAGGTTTTGCATCCCAGGCAGCAGTTGCATTGGTGTACGGTCTTGATGTCTAATGTTTCTTTCATTGTTTTCTTGCATCTGTTACGGGACGCAAAGATAGACTTTTATCTGCAATCCTTTTATACCCGTTTTACGGAGTGATGTATCGAAATTACTTTTATCCGTAATTCGGGTAAGTTTGTTATCCGAATTTGGTGTATCTTTGCACGCGGAATAAACTGCACTCTATGAATTTCGGAAAAAACGATTTATTGGTACTGATACGTGAAGGTCGTCCGATGAGCCTTCGCCAGCAACTTCTGCTTACGGTTCAGCTGAGTATACCGGCGATGGTAGCCCAGTTGTCGTCTATTGTGATGCAATACATCGATGCTGCCATGGTGGGCAGCCTGGGTGCCAATGCCTCGGCATCCATCGGGCTGGTATCCACTTCTACGTGGTTGTTTTCGGGCTTGTGTAGTGCGGCATCTACCGGTTTTGCCGTACAGGTGGCGCATTGCATTGGTGGAGGGAAGTTTAAGGAAGCACGCCAGGTGTTGCGCCAGTCCCTTGTGGCTGTGTCGTTATTCAGTATTCTTCTGGCAAGTATCGGCATGGGTATCAGCGGTGCCTTGCCCTATTGGTTGGGCGGTGAAGAGGTCATCAATCACGATGCTTCGGTTTATTTCCTGATTTATGCGGCTTTCCTTCCCATGATGCAGTTGTGTTTCCTGACGGGAGGCATGTTGCGTTGTAGTGGAAATATGCGTGTACCCAGTATGCTGAACGTGCTGATGTGTATGCTGGATGTGGTGTTCAATTATTTTCTTATTTTCCCTTCCCGTCACATTTCTCTGTTTGGGATGGAAGTGTTTATGCCTGGTGCCGGATGGGGGGTGGCAGGAGCTGCTTTGGGGACGGGGCTTGCCGAACTGGTTGTGGCAGGTCTGATGTTATGGTTTCTGGTGACCCGTTCTTCCGAATTGGGGCTGATGCACGAAAAGGGACGTTTTCGTCCTACATCGGCTGTATTGAAAAAGGCTGCCCGTATCGGGGGGCCGATGGGCATTGAGCACGCAGTGATTTGCGGCGCACAGATTCTTACTACGGTTATTGTGGCACCTTTGGGAGTATTCGCCATAGCGGCTAATTCGTTTGCTATAACGGCAGAGAGCTTGTGCTACATGCCGGGTTATGGCATAGCAGATGCTGCTACTACTCTGGTAGGGCAGAGCATGGGTGCCGGACGTAGAGACTTGACACGGCGTTTTGCCCGCATCACGGTAGGAATGGGCATGACGGTAATGGGCATCATGGGGGTAATCATGTATGTGGCTGCCCCGTTGATTATAGGTACGATGACGCCCGATGCCGAAGTGCTGGAACTGGGCGTAATGGCATTGCGTATCGAGGCTTTTGCCGAACCGATGTTTGCCGCGGCAATAGTGGCTTACGGTGTCTTTGTAGGAGCCGGCAGCACCATTATTCCGTGTCTGATGAATTTTTTCAGCATTTGGGCGGTGCGTCTTACGCTGGCGGCATCGCTGGCTCCGTCGATGGGCTTGAAAGGCGTATGGCTTGCCATGTGTATCGAATTATGTTTCCGCGGATTTATCTTCCTTGTCCGGCTTGAACGTGGCAAATGGATGAACTTGAAATGATTAAAACCGGTAGCCCAGTCCCAGCATCAGGTTGTTGGGGTCGCGGAAGTTGCTCAGTTGATATCCCACATGCAGGAAGACGCGGCGTGTGACGAATGTTTTCAGGGCAAGAATCTGGTAAAATCCTTTGGTGTCTTCTCCTTTGTAGATAAGGTTGCGTCCTATACCGAGGTTGATGCTGAATATCGGCATGGTCAGTTCGGCACGCAGGGAAAGTCCTACGGCAAACTGTTCGCGGAAAGACGGGCGGTAGAATTGTTTTTGGTTGGTGTCATGTTCGGTTCCGGCTACATGGTTTTTCAGGTTGGCGCTTTCGTCGTATTGTGCATCCAGCGAGATGCCGGCACGGAAATACCGGTTGACCCGGTAGAGTGGATTGAAGTTGAACCCGATTACCCCGAACGAGCCGGGTACAAGGTATCGCTCGTCGGGCCAGATGATGCCTCTGCGCCGGGTGGCTCCGTATAAAATAATGTCATAACTGAATGGGGAACCTTGTAGGAGAGCTTTTTCTTGCGGGTGAGTTTTGGGGGTTGTTTTTTCAGCTCCGAAAGTACGTACCAGTCCGATACGTCCCCCTACGGTGTTGACACCCGAATTGGGGTAATTGCTGTTCCCGTTTGAATAATGTGTGGTTTCTATCCCTGCGGTCAGATGCCATTGTGGGGCGAGTTGCCAGTTCAGGTAGATGCCGGCATTCAGGTAAGCATTGATTTTCGAACCTACCACATCGTTGTACGGGTTGCTTGTCTCGTTATACTTTTTCCATCCGAATGAGGCTCCGAAGTTCCATTCGTAGTCTAGTGTCAGGTGAGGGGTGAGCCGGGCTATTTGTGAACCTTGGAACACATATACACTGACGGGGTTTCCCAGTTCCGAAGGGTTGAAAAAAGAAGTATATGCTATGCCGATGCCCTGATAGGCATGCGGATAGAGTTTTCCCAAATACGAGTCTTTATCGAATCGGAAGGCATATTTCAGATGTGCCGAAAGTACGGTGTTGATAGGTTTTCCTTGTGCATTTTCGCCTTCAAAAAAACTTTTGGTAGGCAATACATATCCCGGGCGGATATCGAAACCTATCTGGTGGTGTATCGGGTGATGGGTAAGCGAGTCGGGTTCGGCATGTCCGGCAAGGGTTCCCCCGATACAAAAGAAGGCGAATAGGAGGCAGAGCAAGATAAATCTATCGGTCTTTTTCATAATCTCGTATCTTTTTGCATTCAAAGGTAAGTCAATCCGATGAAACGGACAAACATTTCGGAAACGAAAAATGGGTATGCATTGGAATGCTGTCTTTAACTTTCGCTCTTTCTTCTGCGGCTTATTTCACTTTTTTGTCGTATATTTGTCGCAAACAGTAAAAAGAAAGAAGGATATGGATAATACTGAAAAATTGAAGATAGAAGAGCGGATTGTGGATATGTTGAAAACCGTTTACGACCCTGAGATTCCGGTCAATGTGTACGATTTGGGACTGATTTACAAGATTGACCTTCAGGATGACGGAGAAGTGGTGGTGGATATGACGCTTACGGCTCCCAATTGTCCCGCCGCCGAGTTCATCATGGAAGATATCCGGCAGAAGATAGAGTCGGTAGAGGGGGTGAAAGCAGCCCAGATCAATCTGGTCTTCGAGCCGGAATGGGACAAGGACATGATGAGCGAAGAAGCAAAACTGGAGTTAGGATTTTTATAAAAACAGGTAATGATGGATGCGATGAAGAATGTATATTTTTTGTCGGATGCGCATTTAGGCTCGCGGGCTATTGCGCATAGCCGCACTCAGGAACGCCGTTTGGTCAATTTCCTCGACAGTATTAAGGAACGGGCTTCGGCTGTGTATCTCTTGGGGGATATGTTCGACTTTTGGTACGAATTCAAGCTGGTTGTGCCTAAGGGATATACCCGTTTCTTGGGCAAATTGTCTGAATTGACCGACCGGGGAGTGGAAGTGCATTTCTTCATCGGAAACCACGATATCTGGTGTGGTGATTATCTGGAGAAAGAATGCGGAGTGATTCTGCACCGGGAACCGCAGACGTGCGAGATTTACGGAAAGGAGTTCTTCCTGGCTCATGGCGACGGGCTGGGCGATAATGACCGTAAGTTTCATTTGCTCCGGATGATGTTTCATAGTCATACTTTACAACGTATGTTCTCGATGTTGCATCCGCGCTGGAGTGTAGAACTGGGACTGGAGTGGGCGAAGCATAGTCGCCAGAAGCGGGAAGAGGGGAAAGAGCCTCCTTATATGGGTGAAGATAAAGAACCGTTGGTGTTGTTTACAAAGAAATACCTGAAAACGCATCCTGATATCAATTATTTTATTTTTGGCCATCGCCACATCATGCTCGACCTGATGTTGAGCCGCACATCGCGTCTCCTGATTCTGGGCGATTGGATATCCGAGTTCTCGTATGCCGTATTCGATGGTGAGAATCTTTTTATGGAACAGTTCATCGAAGGAGAGACGGAAGTCAGGTAACAAGGTGACAAGGTGACGATTTGACAAGGTGACAAGTTGACGAGGTAACAAGGGGACGAGGTTTTGAATAGTGTTGCATACTTCAACCCAAGTTTTTGAAACCTTGTCACCTAGTTCCCTCGTCACCTAGTTCCCTCGTTACCTTGTTCCCTTGTTCCCTTGTTACCTTGTCAACTGATTTATCTTGCCACTTCACCGTTTTCGTGTTTGGCGAGCAAGCCTTCCACTTCGGCAACTTTCACCATATTGTAGTCGCCTGCAATGGTATTTTTCAGTACAGAGGCCGCCGTAGAAAAGTCTACGCGCTTCTGTTCATCTTCAAAAGCGTGTTGGGCATACAGCATGGCACCGCAGAAAGCATCGCCTACACCAACGCAATCTACCACTTCATCAATGTCGAACACACGGGTATGTTTCATAGTGCCGTGCGAATAAAGGATGCCGGCAAAGGTATGGTGTACCGAGCTGATGACGTTGCGCAGGGCAATGTAGATGTATTTGCAGTTGGGAATCTGTTCACTGATGCCTTTGCAGAAAGCTTCGTAGGCTTCCAGGTCGTATGCTTCTCCATTGCGTGTGGCTTTGAATCCCGGTGCTTTCAGTCCTGTAACCAAAGCATACTCTCCTTCGCTTCCGAACATGATGTCGCTCGAAACCATCAGGGGACGCAATACTTCCTGTGCGCTTTTCCCGTAGTTCCACAGGTTTTTACGGTAATTGATATCATATGAAATGGTCAGTCCCATTTCCTTGGCTGTGTCAATGGCTTCTTTACATACATCGGCAAGTCCCGGTGTAAGAGCCGCATCGATGCCCGACCAGTGGAAGATGGAAGCGTCTTTGAATGCATCACGCCAGTTTATCATGCCGGGTTTCAGTTCTGAGAAAGCCGAATGTTCGCGGTCGTATATCACTTTTGAATTACGCATGGCGGCTGCTTTCTCCATATAATATGTTCCTAAGCGGTTGCCTCCCGTCAGTACATGTCCTGTTCCAATGTTGTGCGAACGCAGTTCGGACAGGCAGGTATCTCCCAGTGCATTGTCGGGCAGGCGGGTTATGAATTCCACTTCTCCTCCGAAATTGGCAATGGAAATGGCAACATTGGCCTCACTTCCTCCATAGTTGACCAGAAAATCATGGCTTTGTTGTATGCGAAGATTGTCGGGAGTGGTAAGACGGAGCATGATCTCACCGAATGTTACAACTTTTTTTTTCATATTCTATGTGTTTAAGTTCTTGGATGAGGGAGGACAAAAAAAGACATCCCCAGAAGCCGCTTTTTGTCTCTGCCCGTGCAAAGATAATGAAAAGCGACTTACGGGGATGCCCTTTTATAAACCTATTTAATGATTATTTACTTAATTGCGTTCGTTCAGGATGTTCATCGTGTCGGTTGCAATGGTCAGCTCTTCATCGGTCGGGATAACTACGACTTTCACTTTCGAGTCATCGGTAGATATGATGGCTTCTTCGCCGCGCACCTTGTTTCTTTCATCATCGATTTTCACACCCAGGTATTCCAGGTTCTTGCAGACAGCAGCACGTGCACTCGACTGGTTTTCGCCTACACCGCCTGTGAAAAGAATGACATCCACGCCGTTCATGGCTGCTGCGTATGCACCAATGTATTTGGTGATACGGTAGAAATACATCTTTTCGGTCAGAATAGCACGTTCTTCGCCATTCTGTACGGCAGCTTCCAGTTCGCGCATATCACTCGATTTTTCGAACATGCCCAATACACCGCTCTTCTTGTTCAGCAATGTAGACATTTCATCGGGGGTAAGTCCTTCCTTTTTCATGATGTAAGTGATGGCACCTCCATCTATGTCGCCGCTGCGTGTACCCATCATCAAGCCTTCCAATGGGGTCAGTCCCATACTGGTATCAATACATTTCCCGTCTTTTACGGCAGCAATAGAACCTCCGTTTCCGATATGGCAGGTGATGATACGGCTTCCCTCTTGCGGGATTCCCAAAAATTCGCATACGCGTTTTGATACGTAGCGGTGAGAAGTGCCGTGGAAACCATAACGGCGGATACCGTATTTTTCAAAATAGCGGTAAGGGATGGCATACAGGTAAGCGTAATCGGGCATCGTCTGGTGGAAAGCTGTATCGAATACGGCTACTTGTGGAACTTCGGGTAATAATTGCTGTACGGCATAAATACCTTTCAAGTTGGCTGGATTATGGAGCGGACCCAGATCGCAACATTCTTCTACGGCAGCTATTACGGCATCATCAATCAGCACAGAACCACTGAACTTGGTTCCTCCGTGCAATACACGATGGCCTACGGCATTGATTTCGTGCAGGCTCTTCACGGCTCCATATTCAGGGCTGGTCAGGGTGTCGAATATAAACTGTACGCCGGTGGTATGTTCGGGCACATCTTTCTCGATGATTTTCTTTTCACCGTTCGGCAAGGTCAGTTTCAGGAAAGACCCCGGCAAACCTATTTTTTCGATACCGCCTTGTGCAAGGACTTGTTTGGTAGTCATTTCATACAATTTGTACTTGATGGATGAACTGCCGCAATTGAGTACTAATACTTTCATATATAGTTGATTTGTTATTTTTATGGTTAGGACATGGTTATTCTTGTGCTTTCGCCGCAATAGCCTGGTTGGCTGTGATGGCAATCATCTTGTATACATCGTCAATGCAGCAGCCGCGCGACAGGTCATTGACCGGACGGGCGATACCCTGAAGAATCGGACCTACCGCAGTGGCATGTCCTAAGCGTTCTACCAGCTTGTAAGAAATGTTACCTACTTCCAGGCTGGGTACTACCAGTACATTGGCATATCCGGCGATTTCCGAACCCGGAGCCTTGCTCTGTCCGATTCTCGGAACCAAAGCGGCGTCTGCCTGCATTTCTCCGTCAATCTTCAGTGCCGGATCCATTTCCTTGGCAATCTTCAGCGCTTCTACCACTTTGTCTACCACTTCGTGTTTAGCCGACCCCTTGGTGGAGAAACTCAGCATGGCTACGCGTGGTTCGATACCTGCAACGGCTTTAGCAGTGCGGGCGGTGCAGACAGCAATCTGTGCCAATTGGCCTGCATCGGGAACCGGAGTAACGGCTACGTCACCCATAACGATTACACCATTGTCGCCACATTCGGGGGCGTGAGTCAATAAGAGCATGGCACCGGATACACACGTGATGCCCGGAGCAGTCTTGATAATTTGCAATGCCGGACGCAATACATTGCCGGTCGTGTTGCGGGCTCCGGCAAGCTGGCCGTCGGCATCACCTGCCTTAATCATCAGGCAGCCGTAATACAGCGGGTCGAGCACCAGTTTGCGGGCTTCTTCGATGGTCAAGCCCTTTTTCTTCCGCAGTTCGCACAATAATTGTGCGTATGCTTCTTTTTTCGGGCTGGTTTCGGGATCGATGATGGTAGCTTTATGGATGTTACCCAAACCCCATTCTTTTGCGAGCGCCATGATTTCATCGGGATTGCCCAACAAAGTCAGGTCGGCCACACCATCTGTCAATATCTGATTGGCAGCTTTCAACGTACGTTCTTCTGTTCCTTCCGGAAGCACAATGTGCTGTTTGTTCGCTTTTGCGCGTTCAACAATTTGACTAATTAAATCCATAGATTTGTATATTTTTTAATATGTGATTCTTTTTGTTGTGTGCGATAACGCTTTTCTCATACCGCACTGCAAAAATACGTTTTTTTGTAATATCAAGTTTGCAAAGACGGCTTTTTTTTCGGAAGAAGTAGAGAATTTTAATATGGGCAGAGTCAACCAGCGAGTGCAACATTACGAAATATTTTTGAAAAAGACCTCAGCCGGAGTCAAGAAATTGAGTTTTTCTCTCGGTCTGGCATTAATTTTCTTCCTGATCTTGGTTA
>NZ_NFKD01000038.1:0-42475 GCF_002160215.1 Bacteroides sp. An19
CAAAGGTACGCCTTTTTACCGAAACTGCAAGAAACTGGAGAACTTTTTTTGAAACTTTTTTCATGTGAAATATGCAAAATGCTGATATTCACAGATATACAGGAAAATATTTACACCTAAAAAGAACTTCGTAAGAATAACAATACTCCTTATTATATATAACAACAGAAAACCGAAGGCAAGGATACAAAAAAGCACCTATATGAACGGGGGCATGGAAGATATATCCGTTGACCCGTACATATAAGTGCGTATAAAAAGAGAACGATACTTCTCGCAGTATTTATTTGCACATTTCGCATATGTCACCGTATATAAAGACAATGTGCACATCATCTTTTTTACGAAAATGACGCATAAATTCCAGAAACAAAAAACAAGAGCTATGTCTGTCTATGCCTATCTATGCCCCATAAAGATGCACAAATCCATACCGTGCCTGGTATAAAATCCTTTACTTTATCGACAAAAGAAAGATATGAGTAAAGGAACACTCATTTCCAGAATTATTCCATGCAAAATAGCTAATGGCACTAAATTTTTCCCCGAGTACCGATACACCAACGGCAACATTACATCCATTGAATTGATGCCTGCAGCCGAAATAGGTGCCAACCTACCAAAAACCCGTGTAAAGAAGGGGGCTCCCAACAACGAAATCATTTCCCGAATGATATTTGCCAATAAAGCCAATGTACCTAATTCCGCTGCAACCTGCACTCCCACCGATGCACTCTTAATTTCGGTTATCAGTACCGATGAGAGAGAATAATAGGCAAAGCCGCTTCCCACCGCCATGCAATCGGCAGTACCCCAATGCGTCAGAAAAAAACTGGCAAAAAAAGAAAAAAGCAAAGTCCCTGCAATAGTAGACAAAGGGACAAGCAACATCTTGAAATTCAATGCATGAAGCATCTCTTTCAAATTCTTATTAGAACCAATACCAATGCCAACTTGAAGAATCAGGGCATAAAGAATCAACATCGTGGTATTCCCTTTCACCCATTCTGAAGGAACCCAATGATGAGCCCCTAACATACCACCCAGCGTAAAGACACAAATAATAAGCAAACTATTCTTCATCGTTCCTCCTTTCTTTCTTAAATAGAAAACGGTATGCGAAATACCCTCCTACCAGACTACCCATCGTTCCCAATACAGCGAGAAAAGCCGCCTGATAACCAAACTTATCCAAATTTGAAACCAACTCATCGTTCGACCCGATGGAGATGCCGAATACAAATAACATCAATAACACGGTATAGGAAACGGTCTTCTCTACTTGATGCAAAAAAGTCACCCGACGAAACACATAACCGATTCCTATCCCTATAAACAACAGGAACAAAACCGTAAACATAACTAACACATTAAGCTTTAGAAATAAAACAGAGCAATACATTCCCTTATATCACCCCAAGAGCCTGTTTAGAAACGTTTTTGAATCTCTACAAAAAGTATTCTTGACTTGATGTATGAAGGATGTATTGGCTGAAAAAAGGATATTCATTGTTATAAAAACAACCGGAATGGAAAGTACAGAACGTACCTTCCCTACTTGTCGACCATTTAGATAAAGCCCGTAAACCAATGCACAACAAACCTCCTGTGCGTCTTCTCTTGCAGACACGCACACATACATGGAGTAATATGTTGTAATAAAACCTTCATAGCCTTTCTATCATTTAACGGGCTGCAAAGATAAGCATTTTTACCGAAATGCAGAATATATATACAGGAAATATTCCGATACTATTTTAAATCTCTACCGAATGCCCTGTATTTCAATGGTGTAATCCCTGCATGTTTCTTAAACAAATTCGAAAAATGCTCGGTAGATGTATATCCCAACATAAAGCAGATTTCCTTCACCGAATGCGTACTTCCGACCAACAATTGCTTGGCTTTCCGCATTTTCAGTTCCTGAAAATATTTTGCCGGAGCATATCCCGTATAATCTTTAAACGCCTTGCGAAACCACGAATAGCTGAGATTCAACCGTGCCGCCAACTGTTCCGGATCTATCTCCCGACAAAGATTTTCGTTCATGATAATTTTGGCCTGTTCCATCTTCTCGGACACATTATCTTTTTCAAACACATTATTCCGGGATACGGAAAGCACCAACCCAATCATATGCAATACAATCCCTGCCAAATATTGTTGTGACGCCGTCTTATCCTCCTCAGCTACCTCCAATGCACGCGAAAACAACATGGCCAGCTCCTCATTCAGTCCGATGTCGAGCACCTGGTTATCTTTTGTCAAAAAAGAATTCCTGACAAGCTGGTCGGCCATTGTCCCTTCAAATCCAATGTAATATTCATTCCATCCCGTTGCCGTATCCGGCTTGTATGTATGCCATTGTCCGGGAAAAAGAACAATCAGATGCCCTTTTCCCACCTGCCGGTCAGGAGTATCATCGGATGCAAAAGAACCTTGCCCTTTCGTAATGTAAAGCAACTGATATTCACGCAGGACACGTCCTTTTTGCGCATTAAAGAAATAGCCGGAAGGATGATTCCGCACCGGATAAGGAGAATTAGGACGAATCGATTGATAACCTACCGTATTGATTGAAAGCCCGAAGCTCCGGTCTTTATCATTTACGATAAGATATTTCAGTTCCATGCCTGTATCATTGTATAATTTTGCCATACGTGTGGATTTTACGGATTATGGCAAATATACAAATTAAAAAGGAGACCACAACGGGCCTCCTCCATTTTATACAAATTATACAAAAAAGACATCAATATGCCTTGCGATACAGGGCTTCGATGTCTTCTATCGAAGTGGGACGCGGATTGCCTCCGGTGCAGACATCGTTGAAGGCATCGATTGCCAACTGGTGCAGGTCTTCCTCGCGCACACCGATTTCGTGCAGCTTCTGCGGGATGTTGATGCTGAGCGAGAGGGCACGCACCGCCTCGATGGCTGCTTTCACCCCTTCTGCCTCGGTCATGCCTTCCGTATCCACTCCCATTGCCTTGGCGATATGGATATACTTGGGAGCCGCCGGCGATTCGGCATTATACTCCATCACATAAGGCAAGAGCAATGCGTTTGCCACGCCGTGAGGTGTGTCATAATGCGCACCCAGCGGATGAGCCATCGAGTGTACGATGCCCAGCCCTACGTTGCTGAACCCCATACCGGCGATATATTGTGCCTGCGACATTGCTTCACGCGCCA
Organism: Bacteroides sp. An19; assembly: GCF_002160215.1. Classification (NCBI taxonomy): domain Bacteria; kingdom Pseudomonadati; phylum Bacteroidota; class Bacteroidia; order Bacteroidales; family Bacteroidaceae; genus Bacteroides; species Bacteroides sp. An19. The sequence continues at coordinate 3,196 of NZ_NFKD01000038.1, forward strand.
CCGGGTCGTTGCCATTATCTACCGCAGCCTTCAGGTTCCCGGCAATCATTTCGATAGCCTTCAGTTCGAACATATCCGACATCAGCCACGCACCCGGCGTAATGTAGCTTTCGATGGCGTGGGTCAGGGCATCCATACCCGTAGCGGCGGTCAAGCCTTTGGGCATGGAATACATCAATTCGGGGTCGACAATCGCTACACACGGGATGTCATTCGGGTCGACACATACCATTTTCTTTTGAGCCTGCTCGTCGATGATGACATAGTTGATGGTCACTTCGGCTCCCGTACCTGCCGTAGTAGGCAATGCAAAAGTCGGAACCGCTTTATGGCGGGTATCGGCAACCCCTTCCAACGAACGCACATCGGCAAATTCGGGATTATTCACCACGATACCGATGCCTTTGGCGGTATCAATCGCCGAGCCTCCGCCCAATGCTACGATGAAATCGGCTCCCGAAGCTTTATAAGCCTCCACGCCGTGCTGCACGTTGGCGATGGTGGGATTTGCCTTCACGTCGCTATACACTTCGTAAGGGATGTTGTTCTTGTCGAACACTTCAATCACTTTATCTGCTACGTGAAAACGAATCAAATCGTTGTCGGTCACGAAAAACGCTTTCTTGAAACCTCTGCGCTGCGCTTCCGTGCCAATGCTTTCGCGGCATCCCGCACCGAAATACGAGGTTTCGTTCAAAATCATTCTGTACATAGTTCTGTTTTGTTTAAAGGTTATTTTTATCTCACCACAGATTACACAGATTAGAAAATTAATTATTTAATCTGCGTAATCTGTGGTGAAAAACTCATCATTTCGGCAAATTGAAAGCCACTGACATTTCCTTCATCTGCTCCTGGCTCATGCCTTCGGGTTCGAAGCCCATGTTCTTCGCCGCGATGTAAATCAATGCCGATTTGTTGAGCACATCCACCTGGTCGAATGCCGCCATGATGTCGGTATCTACGGCAAACACGCCGTGCTTTTCCCACATCACCACATCGTAGTCATCCAGTTCCTTGATGGTCGCCTCAGCCAGTTCTACCGAGCTGGGCAATTTGTAGGGAACCATTCCCAAGCCGCGCGGACAAAATGCCTTCGTCTCCGGGATCATGCTCCACAAGAGGTTGGAAGCGACATCCTTCTGCATAAACTTCTGGTTATGGGTCAACGCCACCAGTTCGATGGGGTGAGTGTGGAGCGATGCCTTGTAGTTCATACCCTTCGAAAGCAGGTAGTTGTGCACACTCAGGTGCGAAGGCAACTCAGAAGTAGGCATCACCGGCTGGTCGGCGATGATGACATAGCTGGCACAATCGTCCAGAATGCGGATAACCGAGCCGTTTGCCATCGGGTCGCGTGCCAGGTCGCGCATCCGTTTCTGCGTGCCTTTGCAATAGAAATAACATCCCTTCAATTGGGGAAGTACCGCACCGATTTGTTTCACTTCGCTGATAGCGGGCATCGTGCGGATGGCATCGTCCACGTATTCGGTGATGTTGATGGTGATGTTTCCGCCGTTGCGTTCAGCCCAGCCTTTCTGCCACAGATAGCCTGCGACTTCTGCTACTTTACCAATCTCGGCAGCCAGTGCCGGACGGTTGTTCAATATTGATTCCATATCGTTTTAAGTTTATAAGTTCTTTCGTTTTTAAGTTTATGAGTTCTTCACCACAGATTACACAGATTAAATAATTAATTTTCTAATCCGTGTAATCTGTGGTGAAAAAAGAAGCTTACCCCAGCAACTGAGGCAGGAACGATGACACGATGAGCACCGCCAGACCGATGACCAATACCGTAATGGTTTTCGGCGAGCAGCCTTTCCATTCCTTCAGGATGATGCCCCACACGTTCGAGAACACCACGTTGAGCGCCATCAGGATGCAGAAGGCGAAAGTCATCAGCACGGGCGACGAAGTGAGGAAGCCCTTGCCGAGTGCCAGCCCGAAGAACTGGCTATACCACAACACGCCAGCCAGGGCACAGAAGACGAGGTTATTCGTCCATACATTGCCTTTACGATAGTCTCCCCACGTGCGGTTCTTCCCGTTCTGGAAGAAACAATACACGGCATTCGTCACAAAACCGCCCAGCGTGACGAGGAACGTTGCCGGAAGCGTCTTGAACATATCCGCCGACTCCTCGAAGTGGATAGACGAGCCGAACTCCAGCCCCACATTGAAGCAACCGCTCATAAACCCTGCCAGCAGGGCGATGGCGATGCCTTTCGGGAAATTGAAGTCCTTCACCGCCGCCTTTTTCTCCTCTTCGCTCAGGCTCTGCGACTTCATGTTGCCCGCCACGCCGATGATGGCAATGCCCACAAGCGTCACCACTACACCGATAATGACCGAAGCCGTCAGCTTCTCCAGATGATGCGCCTCGGGATAGAAAACGTTCAGTATCACCGGAGCCAGAATGGTGCCCAGACCGGCGCACGTGCCCAGCGAGATGCTTTGTCCCAGCGCCACGCCAAGGTAGCGCATCGAAAGCCCGAAAGTCAGTCCGCCCACGCCCCACAGCACACCGAAAAGGATGGTCATTGCCACATCCAGCCCGCTTGCACCGGCAAACAACTCAAAAAGGCTGTGTCCCGCAGGAACAGCCAGCAACGCACCCAGCAGCGGGAAAACCAGCCAGGCAAACACGCCCTGAACCAGCCAGTACGACTCCCAGCTCCAGTCTTTTATCCGATTAATCGGCACGTAACAGCTCGACTGGCAGAACGCACCGATAGCAATAATCAATAGTCCGATTACTATATCCATTATCTGAATCGTTTTTTAGAATAATATATGAATATCCGCATTTTCCCCAAACCGGCGGATATTCATAAATAATATCAATCAGGAGTTAAAAGGAAGTTATCGCTTCGCTCAGGGAGTTAGAAGCCAATACCTTTGTATCGCTTTCATCCACAAAGCTATTGGCATTTAACTCCTTTTTACCTTCTTCTAACTTCTCCCGGGCAAGGATTAACCGCGTTTCGATGTCACGTCTGCCTCGTATTTTTCTACCTCGGCAATGAATTCTTCGCCTACCGGCACGTTGTTCTTCAGGCAGAACATGTCCCATACGGCGTTCCAAGGCAACGCTTTGGCTTCTTCCAGCAGGGCGAGGCGTTCGAACAGCTGGCCGTTTGCTTCGTACTGGCGGAGCTGCGCAAGCGGTTCGAGAAGCGCGCGGAGCATGCATTTCTGTGCCGCACGGCTACCCACAACGTACGCGCCGATGCGGTTGATGCTGGCATCGAAGTAATCGAGGCCGTAGTGCACGCGGTCGAGCGCGCCGCAACGCACGATTTCCTGGAAGAGTTCCAGTGTCGGGTCGTCCATAATGGTCACGTGGTCCGAGTCCCAACGGATAGGACGGCTCACGTGCAACATCAGTTCGGGCACGTAGAGCAGGAGCGACGAAACCTTGTCGGCAACGCTCTCGGTCGGGTGGAAGTGACCGGTATCCAACGTAATCATCTTGTTGTGCGATACGCCATAGCCGATGTAGAAGTCGTTCGAGCCTACGGTATAGCTTTCCAGCCCGATACCGAACACTTTCGATTCGATGCAGTCTTTCATGTTCTTGTATTCGGTAGCGAAAATCTGGTCGAGCGAATCCTTCAGCAGTTCGCGGTATTTCATGCGGTTCACGGTGATGTCCTTACTTCCGTCGTGCACCCATACGTTCATGATACAGGGGTCGCCCTGTGCCTCGCCCATGGCTTCCGCCACGGCACGGCAACGCTTGGTGTGCTCAATCCAGAACTGGCGGATGCTTTCGTCGGGATTAGCCAATGTCAGGCTTCCGCTTTTCGGGTGCGAGAAAGAAGTAGAGTTGAAGTCGAGCTTCATGTTGTGTTCTTTTCCCCAGTCCATCCAGCTTTGGAAATGACGTGGCTCTACCTGGTCGCGGTCTACGGGTTCACCCTGGAAGTCACCGTAGATTTCGTGCAGGTTCAAGCGGTGAGTACCGGGAATGTACGAAGCGGCTTTCAGGATATCCTGGCGCAGCTCGTCGATGTTGCGTGCACGTCCGGGATAATTTCCGGTGGTCTGGATACCTCCGGTCAGCGAGCCTGCTCCGGTTTCGAATCCGATGACATCGTCTGCCTGCCAGCAGTGCAGCGACAGGTGGAAGTCCTGCATGGTTTCCATTACTTTTTCCACGTCTACGCCTACAGCCGCATAGCGTTCTTTCGCGATTTCATACGCTTTGTTTACGAGTTCTTCTTTCATAATAGTATTGTTTTTTATGTTAATGAATAAGTTTTATTGAATAGAAGGAATTATTTGGGGAAGTTAAAGGGAGTAAAAAGGAGTTATGCCTTCGGCAGGAGTTAAATGCCAATAGTTCTGCTATGGCTTCCATTAGTAAAAGTATTGGCTTCTAACTCCTTTTAACTCCCTGAAATAACTCCCCTTTAACTCCTATTTATATTATTGTGTCACCGTCTTAAACTGCAAATAAGCGGCGTCCCATACCTCTTTGTGCTGGGGCTGGAAGGTCTTGAGCGGAATCGCCTGGCTCACGAAGCGGCGCATCAGCTGGATGTCGGTAGCTTTTCCGGCAGCCAGCGCCTGAATCATGATATTGCCCACGGCAGTAGCTTCCGACGGGCCCGCAACCACGGGGATGCCGATGGCATTTGCCGTCCACTGGTTGAGCAGCTCGTTGCGGCTTCCTCCGCCGATGACGTGCAACACTTCTATCGGATTGGGCGAAAGCGTCTGAAGGTTTTCCAGCACCTGGCGGTAGCGCAAGGCAAGGCTCTCGAAGATGCAGCGCACGATTTGCCCGCGCGTCTCGATGGCAGGCTGCTTGTGTGCCGTGCAATACGCCTTGATGGCTTCTTCCATATCCGCAGGGTTGGCGAAGACAGGGTCATCGGGCGCAATCAGGTTGCGGAACGGTTCGCTGGCATTCGCCTCGGCTATCAGTTCGGGATACGAAGTCTCGCCCCATCCGGCACGGCAACGCTCCAAGAGCCACATGCCGCAGATATTCTTCAGCAGACGGATGGTACCGTTCACTCCGCCTTCGTTCGTAAAGTTCAAAGCTTCGGTATCGGCGTTGATGACCGGCGCATCGGTCTCCACCCCCATCAGCGACCACGTGCCGCTGCTCAGGTAAGCGAAGTTCTTGTTTTGCGCAGGAACCGCAGCCACCGCCGATGCCGTATCGTGTCCGGCTACGGCAATCACGGGCACGGCTCCCAGCCCGGTGATGCGCTGCACCTCTTCGGTAAGCGTGCCCACGGTCTCGCCCGGATAGACAAAGCGGCCGAAGTTGTCTTCGTCCAGCATCAGGCTTTTCAGCAGCTCGGGCTCCAGGCGGCGCGTCTTCGCGTTCACCAGCTGGGCGGTAGAGGCAATGGTATATTCGCACACCATCTCGCCCGTGAGCATATAGCTCAGCGCGTCGGGGATAAAGAGGAGCTTGTCTGCCGCTTCCAGCGCACTGTCCTTGTGGCGGAGCATCGTGTCGAGCTGGAATATGGAATTGAAGTTCATCACCTGAATGCCGGTCAACTCATACACCCGGCTGCGCGGCACCCGTTCGAAATACTTCCCGGGAGCGCCCTCGGTATGCGGGTCGCGGTACGAATAAGGCTGGCGCAGCAGGCTTCCGTCCTTGCCCACGCACACGAAATCCACGCCCCACGTATCGATGCCGATCGAAGTGATTTCGATGTCCTCACGCGCCGCAGCCCGTTTCAGCCCCTCCAGAATGTTCCGGTAAAGTTCGTAGATATCCCAGTAGAAGTGTCCCCCCGTCTCGATGATATGATTGGGAAAACGGTTCATTTCTTCTGTTACCAGTCCTTCCTGAGTGAAAGAGCCTATTATCGTACGCCCGCTGGTAGCCCCGAGGTCGACGGCGAAAAAGCATTTTGTCATAGCCTGTTCCGAGTTTAATGTTACCAAATTTTCTTTTGCTGCAAAGATAAGCGAATCAATCATACGCTATCATGCGCATTTTGACCGAAAATATAAATGATTTGACATGCTTTTCAGCAGGAAAACCAAGATGAAGGGAAGAGTTTTCTCCACATCCTACACACAAAATCCGGCAGGTTTTGGACAAGACGCCAATATTACCTATCTTTACCGCCACATTTATTTATTATCCTCTGATATGGAAAACGAACTGCAGAAAAAGACTTATGAACGGATAACGGGCGAACTATCTCGTTTCCTGCCACTGGGCTATCTTGCCATGGTCATCATCGGCATGATTTTCAACTATTTCAGATATGAAGCTTTCGGACTGAACATCTTCCAATACGCTTCGGTCTTCGATTTCTTAATTTCCCCATTCGAAGACATGCACATCCTGCTTTTCATCTTCGGCTCAATGCTGTTGGTTCTCTTTACCATAAAAATGGACAAGCTTTGGAAAAAACATTTTCCAAAGTCCTATAAGAAATGGAGTTTTAAATGGACCGAAAGAAGCTGGTATAAGCCCGCCAGCTATATCTTTGTCATTACCGCCTATATATTTTATGGAGCCTATTTTTATGGCGTATACACTTACAATGCCGTACCCCAGAAAAAAGACATTACCGTCCGGTATCAAAATAACGAGACATTAACCGGCAAACAAATAGGAAAAGTGGGCAACGCCCTGTTCCTTTTATGCGGAGAAAAAGTGAAAATCATCCCCGCCACCGCTTATAAAGAATTGAGCTACCCTTTGGAAAAGTAAAACGAACCAGTCAAAAAACCAATAATATAACTGCGCTCCGTGTACGATTACAAATCGTCACGCTACACGATTAGTAATTGTATTGCTGTACGATTTGTAATTGTACACAAAACGCAATTATACTTCTTTCCATTCATGAATAAGTCATGTGGATTATAAGCCTATTGCAACCCAATTTACAGGCTGCTTCAGGAACAGGAATAAACATTCAGAGTTTGCTCATAAACCGTTCACGGTCTACGATGTAGCGGATGTGGGTGGCTTCGCCTACCACGCCTTTCGTATCGGAAGCCGTCACCTTGAAAGCCAGTTTCCGTCCTTCCACATTCTCCAGTACCGCCGTGGCGGACACTTCCTCGCCCAGCGCCGAAGGTTTCACATGGGTGGTTTCGATAAAAGCGCCCACCGTAGTGCTGCCTTCGGGAAGCTCGGGCTGTACAGCCTTCATCGCCGCATTTTCCATCAATGCTACCAAGGCGGGCGTAGCAAACACTTCCATATCGCCCGATCCTAACGCCAGGGCGGTATTCGCCTGCGTCACTTTTACTTTACTTGTATAAACCAATCCTTTTTCCATATTTGTTGTTTTTTATTTTTTAGGAGTTATCATTTCGTTTAGGAGTTAAGGAGTTAAAAGGAGTTATCACTCCGCTTCGCTCCGTTAGGAGTTAAAGCCAATAGTTTTGTTGGTGAAAGCATTAGTGAAAGTATTGGCTTGACTTCTTAACTCCTTGACTCCTTAACTTCTTAACTCCTTAACTTCTTAACTTCTTAACTCCTTAACTCCTTAACTTCTTAACTTCTTAACTCCTTAACTCCTTAACTCCTTAACTTCTTAACTCCCTATAACTCCCTATAACTCCTTAACTCCTTATAACCTCCATGAATCCCGCCAAATCGTTTCCCGACGGATGCTGGTACACACGTAAGCCAAACCGGGGCAGCACGGCAATGAAATGATTGAAGACCTCGTTCTGAATGCCTTCATAGGCAAGCCACTCCGTTGTCTGCGTGAAACAATAGAACTCCAACGGAAGCCCCTCGGGAGTGGGCTGCATCTGGCGCACCATAATCATCATATCCTGATGAATGCGGGGATGCGCATGGAGGTATTCCAGCGCATATCTCCGGAACACTTCCAGGTTCACCACCGGTTCTGCCCCTTCTTCGGGCATGCCGATCCACCCTTTTTCTGCAAAAGCCTCCATTTCATCACCGGTGCAGAAGCGGATGGTGGTCATATCGATATTGAGCGAACGCTTGATGCGCCTTCCTCCCGTCTCCCACATCCCGCGCCAGTTCTGGAACGAATCGCTCACCAAGGCATACGGGGGAATGGTGGTGATGGTCTTGTCGAAGTTCTGCACCTTCACCGTGGTGAGCGACACTTCTTTCACAAACCCGTCGGCACCGTATTTCGCCATCGTGACCCAGTCGCCCGGACGCAGCATGTCGTTCGCCGAGAGCTGTACGCCAGCCACCAGCCCGAGGATGCTGTCTTTGAATATCAGCATCAGCACTGCCGCCGAAGCACCCAGTCCGGCAAGTATGGTAGCGGCATTCTGGTCGATGAGGATGCTGATTATCAGAATCAGGCCTACACAAAAAGCAAGAATGCTCACCATCTGGTAAATTCCTTTCAGCGGGCGGTAGCGCAAGGTCTCGTGCTCGTTCGAAATTTCATAAAGCGACTTCAAGAATGCGTTGACCAGCATCAGCGTTGTGACCACCAGGTAAATGAGGCATGCTTTCAACAGGATGGTAAGCACGTAGGGATAGCCATCGAAAGCGAAAGGCAGCAGCAGGTAAAAGATGATAGGCGGAATCATCCGGGAGAAACTGTGCAGCATGTCATCGTTGAACAGGTAATCGTCCCATTTCGCCTTCGTCTTTGCCGTCAGCTTGCGCACCGCCGGAATCAGCGCATGACGGAATAACTTCGTCACGATGTACGAAACCAGCAATATAGCCAATATCAATATCACACGTGTCGTCCAGTCCAGATTCGACTTGTCGATGCCCATTTCCATCAAGACACGGGCGATTTCTTCATCTATATGTTCCATATAAGTTTTTAAGTTTTTGAGTTTTTAAGTTTTTGAGTTTTTAAGTTTCTTCTTGTCACGCCGGATTACAAATCCAGCGTAACAAGCAAGAAGCTGGCGTATTCGGGCGTATGCGATACGCCCCTACATGGGCTTCTGTAAGTTTTTGCTTTTAACGAGGCAAATATACGAAGCTTTTTTCATATATTTATCCACGAAAAGACGTATAACCTGTTAAGATTCGCTTATGACACACATTTATTACTGCATTTTATGGGGAATCTGCCTCATCCTGGCCGGCTGTATCCGCGATGATGCGGCATACGGCGAGGCGGGCATTGTGGCGGGCGACACGCTGCCTGAATTTCAGGTAGAATTGGACAACGGCTCCATGCTTGCCACTTCCGACCTTCAAGGCAAGGTGTCGGTACTGGTATTCTTCCATACCGGATGCCCTGATTGCCAACAGGAGCTTCCGGTCATCCAGCAACTGTACGACTTGTACCGGGCCAACGATTCAGTCGCCATCTATTGCATCAGCCGTGAAGAGGCGGCGGAGGAAATCGAAGCTTATTGGCAAGCCCATGGCCTGACCCTCCCCTATTCGGCACAAGAAAGCCGGAGCGTGTACAACCTGTTTTCGGGGCAAGGCATCCCGCGGGTGTACGTATCCGACAAGAGCCTGCAAGTCTACAGCACGTATTCGGACGACCCGATAGCCGGACTGGATGAGCTTACGGAAGACGTGGAGGCATTAAGGATGAAAAACAAAGAATGAACATCCGCATTTGCCCAAACCGGTAGGGGATAATTGGAATATTCTATTAAATTAATCGTTAATAGTGAACAGTTCATGGTGAAAAAACGAATGGTTTCATTAACTTTGCCGGCAACTAATTAAATTACTAATACCAAAATAAATAATCAAAATGAGTTTGAAAATTGTAGTTTTGGCAAAACAAGTACCCGACACGCGTTGCGTAGGGAAAGATGCCATGAATGCCGACGGCACCATCAACCGTGCGGCGCTTCCGGCGATATTCAACCCGGAAGACCTGAATGCCCTTGAACAGGCACTCCGACTGAAAGACACGCATCCCGGTTCTACCGTCACCATCCTGACCATGGGCCCCGGACGTGCAGCCGAAATCATCCGTGAAGGCTTATACAGAGGAGCCGATAACGGATACTTATTGACCGACCGTGCTTTTGCCGGTGCCGACACGCTTGCCACTTCGTATGCCCTTGCCACTGCTATCCGCAAGATTGGCGAGTATGACCTTATCATCGGCGGACGCCAAGCCATCGACGGTGATACGGCACAGGTAGGTCCGCAAGTAGCCGAGAAATTAGGCTTGCCTCAGGTGACTTATGTAGAAGAAATCGAAGAAGTGACCGACAAGGCTATCCGTGTGAAACGCCACATCGACGGAGGCGTGGAAACCGTAGAAGGTCCGCTTCCTATCGTATTGACCGTAAACGGAAGCGCAGCGCCTTGCCGCCCGCGTAACGCCAAACTGGTGATGAAATACAAACGTGCCTTAGGCGGACAGGAGAAAGCAGCCCTGACCAAAGATGGAGCAGCCCTTCCCTATGCAGACCAATACGAGAAACATCCTTACCTGAACATTACCGAATGGAGCGTAGCCGACGTGAACGGTGACACGAAGCAATGCGGCCTGTCGGGCTCACCCACGAAGGTAAAGAAAATTGAGAACATCATCTTCCAGGCAAAGGAAAGCAAGACCCTGACGGGAAGCGACGCGGATGTAGAAAACCTGATTGTTGAACTGTTGGCTAACCATACTATCGGATAAGACTATGAATAATGTATTTGTATATTGTGAGATGGACGGCACGCATGTTGCCGACGTCAGCCTCGAACTGTTAACGAAAGGCCGTAAACTGGCGAACGAATTAGGATGCCAACTGGAAGCCATCTGTGCGGGAAGCGGACTTGACAGTGTAGAAAAGCAAATGCTCCCCTACGGCGCAGACCGTGTGCACGTATTCGACGCTCCAGGATTGTACCCTTATACTTCCCTGCCCCATACCTCTATCTTGGTGAACCTTTTCAAAGAAGAAAAGCCTCAAATCTGCCTGATGGGCGCTACGGTCATCGGACGTGACTTGGGCCCGCGCGTATCTTCTGCCCTGACCAGCGGACTGACCGCCGACTGTACCCAGCTGGAGATAGGCGACCACGAAGACAAGAAGAATGGTGTCACCTATAAGAACCTGTTGTACCAAATCCGTCCGGCATTCGGAGGAAACATCGTTGCCACCATCGTTAACCCCGAACACCGTCCGCAGATGGCTACGGTGCGTGAAGGTGTGATGAAGAAAGAAATCCTCGACGAGAACTATCAGGGTGAAGTCATCCGACACGATGTAGCGAAGTATGTCCCCGAAACCGACTATGTGGTAAAGGTTATCGACCGCCACGTGGAAAAGGCGAAACACAACCTGAAAGGCTCGCCCATCGTTGTGGCCGGAGGATACGGCATGGGAAGCAAGGAAGGCTTCGACATGCTTTTCGAGCTGGCTAAAGAACTGCACGCCGAAGTGGGTGCCAGCCGTGCCGCCGTAGACGCAGGCTTCTGCGACCACGACCGCCAGATAGGCCAGACCGGTGTAACGGTTCACCCGAAACTCTACATTGCCTGCGGCATCTCGGGACAAATCCAGCACATCGCCGGCATGCAGGACGCAGGCATCATCATCTCGGTGAACAGCGATCCGAACGCGCCGATCAACACAATTGCTGATTATGTGATTAACGGGACGGTGGAAGAGGTCATTCCGAAGATGATTAAGTATTATAAGAAAAATAGTAAATAATGGAAGGAGTTAAAAGGAGTTAGAGGGAGTTAGAAGGAGTTAGAAGCCAATAGTTTTTACTTATGACACAAAGTTTTACCGACATCTTAGCATGGCAGAAGGCGCACCGGTTCGTTCTGGATGTCTATCGGGCGACAAGCAAGTTTCCCGCTCACGAACAATTTGGGCTTAGCTCACAATTCCACCGTGCCGCCATGTCTATTCCTGCCAATATAGCAGAAGGTTACAAAAGATTAGGTAAGGCAGACAAACTCCGTTTCCTCAATATCGCACAAGGCAGCTTGGAAGAATGCCGATATTATATCCTTTTAGCTAAAGACCTCAATTATATTACTGAAAATACCTATTACGAATTAATACGGAGCATAGAAGAAACTAGTTTTTTGCTGAACGCCTACTGCAAAGGCATCCGCGACAAACAATGGGAGAGATAAGGCAAAGAAGAGGCAATCCAAACATTTGTCCTCTAACTCCTTCTAACTCCCTCTAACTCCTTCTAACTCCTAAAAACAAAGAAAAACTATGCCAAACTATTATACCGAACATCCGGAACTCAAATTTCATTTGAACAACCCGATGATGGAGCGTATCTGTCAGTTGAAAGAACGCGATTATAGAGACAAAGACCAGTATGACTATGCGCCGCAAGACTATGCCGACGCGATGGACTCATACGACAAAGTGTTGGAAATCACCGGAGAAATCACCGGAGAAGTGATTGCAGCCAATGCCGAAGGCGTAGACCTGGAAGGTCCGCACCATGCCAACGGACGTGTGGAATATGCTTCGGGCACGAAGCAGAACCTTGACGCCATGGTGAAAGCAGGACTGAACGGAATGACCATGCCGCGCCGTTTCGGAGGACTGAATTTCCCGATTACTCCGTACACCATGTGTGCTGAAATCGTAGCTCAGGCTGATGCGGGTTTTGGAAACATCTGGTCATTGCAAGACTGTATCGAAACCCTCTACGAATTCGGAAACGAAGACCAGCACAGCCGTTTCATCCCACGCATCTGTGCCGGCGAAACCATGTCGATGGACCTGACCGAACCCGATGCCGGTAGTGACCTGCAAAGCGTCATGCTGAAAGCTACTTACGATGAAGCCAACCAATGCTGGCGCCTGAACGGTGTGAAGCGTTTCATCACCAACGGAGACGCCAACCTGCACCTGGTATTGGCTCGCTCGGAAGAAGGCACACACGACGGACGCGGGCTCTCGATGTTCATCTACGACAAGAACGACGGAGGCGTGGACGTTCGCCGCATCGAAAACAAATTGGGTATCCACGGCTCGCCCACTTGCGAATTGGTCTACAAGAACGCGAAAGCCGAACTTTGCGGCGACCGCAAACTGGGACTTATCAAATACGTAATGGCGTTGATGAACGGTGCCCGCCTGGGTATCGCCGCCCAATCGGTAGGATTGAGCCAGGCTGCATACAACGAAGGGCTTGCCTACGCCAAAGACCGTAAACAGTTCGGCAAGGCTATCATCGAATTCCCTGCCGTATACGATATGCTTGCCACGATGAAAGCGAAACTCGACGCAGGACGTGCCTTGCTTTACCAGACTTCGCGCTATGTAGACATCTACAAAGCATTGGACGACATCGCCCGCGAGCGTAAGTTGACTCCCGAAGAACGCCAGGAGCAAAAACGTTACGCCAAACTGGCAGATAGCTTCACCCCGCTGGCAAAAGGTATGAACTCGGAATACGCCAACCAGAACGCTTACGACTGTATCCAGATACACGGAGGTTCGGGCTTTATGATGGAATATGCCTGCCAGCGCATCTACCGCGACGCACGTATCACCAGCATCTACGAAGGAACAACCCAGCTTCAGACCGTAGCCGCTATCCGTTACGTGACCAACGGTTCGTATGCCGCTACCTTGCACGAGTACGAAGCCATCCCTTGCGCACCCGAATACCAAGGCTATATGGACCGCCTGAAAGCCATGACCGAAAAGCTGGAAGCCTGCACCGCCAAGGTGAAAGAAGCACAGAATCAAGAACTGCTCGACTTTACCTCACGCCGCCTGTATGAAATGGCAGCCCTCTGCGTGATGAGCCACCTGCTCTTGCAAGACGCGAACAAGGCTCCCGAACTTTTCGCCAAATCACTCGACGTATATGTAAATTATGCCGAAGCCGAAGTGGAAAAGCACTATAGCTTTATCCAGAACTTCCAGGCAGAAGAATTGGAAAACTACCGGAAAGCCTAAAAGCAGATGCATAAAACCAAGAAACACAGATTTTCGCGGATGAACGCAGATTAAACAGATAAATTACTGATAATCTGCGGAAATCCGCGGAAATCTGTGTTTTCTTAAACCGGCAGACGCAAAAGCCTGCCGCTATCTATTACTTACGCCGGCAAGGCGATTCGTTACCGAAAAGATATGCGGGTTGATAACCTCCGTAATCTACTACGATTTTTTCAAGCACAATACCCGGGTCTAACGGACGGAAGTTCAGCGTATAAGTCCCGTCTGCCGATACAGGGAGTTTCAAGCGAACCTGTTTTTCTACTACACGGCGTGCAATGGTGGGATAGTATACCGTATAAATATTTTCAGGATCTTCATTCAGGTCACGGTTGAAATTGACGGTTTCCTCTTGCCCGCCTTCAAAACCAATGCTATACTTATGTCCTTCCGGAGTATGGAAAGCCAGGGTAGACTTCACAATGACATGTACTGTAACCGAATCTGCTTTTTCAGGTATATTCAGTTTGTAAGACAATGACGCGCCGTTTGCCGGAACTGTGTAAGGCATCAGCGACATGCCACTCAGTGTGCGTCCCATATAAGGGATTACGGTCCATTTAGCCTCACCGGCATCCGTACAGGCAAAATAATGTTCGGCTTCCATTGCCACATACCCGTCTTTTCCTGTAAACAGATAACCTCCTGTAGCAGCTTCCGGATTTCCGATTCGGTGGATTTCAGGCAATTTGTCGGCTGGGAAGTTATCGTTCCAGCTAGTATATCCGATATGCTTCTGAATCATCATGCCGTTCCACTTTCCTCCCGACATAACATGGTTATAGTCATCACACAGCTGCTTGTCGCGTGCAAAAGCCTTTTCCACTTTATCCGCCCATGCGTTGGCTTCAGGATTTCCTTCGGCATACAGTTTCAGGTTCATAGCCTGAGCATAATACATCTCGTGCAGGTTTGCCATTGCCTGTACCGGGAACAGAATGAGTTGTTTGTAAGCATCACGGTATTCAGGCTTCAGGCTTATGTATTGACGAAGGGCTTCAGCTTCCAATTGTGCATAGTCGCCTACCACCTGACGCCATTCACCAGTTTCCAGGTTGTATACCGTATGATCCAGCATTTCGGCTGTGCTCCGTCCGTTGTACTTACAGCAGAGGTTGAGGATACGTGCCGCCTCTTCTGCCTGCGTGTCCCCGAATGCCTGCCTGCAAAAGTCATAAGTATGTTGCAGCAAAGTCCCGGCATTGTATGCCTGTGGATTCCATGCCATGTCAAGGAAAAGCGTAATGGGATACTCCATCGGTTTGAGGTCGCCCACGTTAAGCACCCAAAGCTTGTCGACACCATATTCATAAGTCAGTTGCAACTGTTCCCACATATTCTGTATGGGGGTAGCATTTATCCATTTCGAATTACGTGGCGCACCTACATAGTCTACGTGATAATACATGCCCCAGCCACCGGGATGCTTACGTTCTTCAGCATTCGGCAAGCGACGCACATTGCCCCAGTTATCGTCACACAGCAACATGATGACATCTTCGGGGACACGCAATCCGCGGTCGTAATACTCCAACACCTCTTTATAGAGCGCCCATACCTGTGGCGTTTCCTCGGCTGGCCGTCCGGTGACATCTTTGATTATCCGACGTTGGTTCTTGAAAATCGTTTCCATCAATCGCTTGTTGCGTTCAAACTGCGGCACATATTCATGGTCTTTTCCTTCTTCACCTCCCATGGCTGCATCACCGTCACCCCGCATACCGATGGTTACCACATCTTCAGTATCTTTCATGCGTTCGATGCCTTCGCGGAAGAAACGGTTCAATCCCTCGGGATTGGTTTCATAATTCCAAGCTCCATATTTTTCCCGGTTACGGGCATACTCCTGATGGTTACGTGCCATCGGTTCGTGGTGCGAAGTACCCATGATGATTCCCATCTCATCAGCCGTCTTGCTGTTTTCCGGATCATCGGCATAGAAAGCCCATCCCCACATGGCAGGCCACATAAAGTTCCCTTTCAGTCGCAGAATCAATTCGAATACGCGGGCATAGAAACGATGGTCGCCATAATTGGTACCATACGTATTTTTCACCCAGGTGGTAAGACAGGGAGCCTCATCGTTCAGGAAGATACCACGGTAAGTCACGGCAGGTTCACCATCGGTATACACACCGGCTTGGGCATAGACTTCTGTCTGACGAGTAACAGGCACATCCATCCACCAGTACCAGGGCGATACACCCATCTGTCTGGAAAGTTCGTAGATACCGTAAACGGTTCCGCGCCGGTCACTTCCGGCAATGACCAATGCCTGTTCTACCCCTTCCAGCGGCTGGTCTACAGTCTGAATGACATATTTTTCGTTTTTCCCTTCCAGGTCTTTCCTGTTCAGCTTGCCTGCTTTAAACAGTTGTTTGATAAAAGGCGATTCGATGCTTCCCACCAGGATGTACCTCCCGTCCGAAGGCGTGTTTACGGTTTCGGCTTTCTTGCCAGTCACACGCAAGAAGTCTTCCTGCAAATTTTTAACAGCAATCAGAATGGCACTGTTCTCGTTCTTGTCGACCAGTATGGTACAAGGCTGTCCATTGCCGACAACAGGAAAAGCACCTTCTGTTTTCTTGAATGTAATAAACGGTTCCGCCGCATAAGCGTAAAGAACGCCAAGCAAAAGCCCCAAAAGGGCACTTAGTTTTTTCATAAGGATTCAAGTTTTATGTTTTCAATTTTAAGTAACCAAGTAAGTGTGCAAGATGAAATGATATTATCAGAAACACAGTTTCTGAGCTGACACATTATATAAACTAATTCTCAACATCTACTTATTTGCAAAGATAGCACAAACGGAGGGTTTCTCCATTAACAAACGTATCAGATTCATTTCTCCACGTACCAGCACATTCACCCAGGTGCCAAAATCGTTTACAAAAGTAACACAAACAACTCCCGGCTGCCTTTGGCTTCTTATACACTATTCAGCCAATAGCCGATTAATGCTACCCACTAAGTAAAAAGGTAAGTTTATCAGCCTGAAGTTTTTACCTCCTACAGTCTTCACCTCGTCTATCGAATAAGGTTGCGACCATACACGCACTGCCACCGTCTGTGAAGACCGTTCCATAAACGAATGCAAAGAACGCAGATGTGCATTGTGCCCTGTTTTCACTTCTATAGGATATAGCCGCGACTGCTGTACCCACACAAAATCCACTTCTGCCGACGAATCGTTTCCTCGCATCCAGAAATTTCGCTTTTGGCTCACTTTATCAGTCAGCGTAAGCAGTTCTTGCGCCACAACATGTTCGGCAATCCTTCCCCGCCACGCATCCTGCAGGTCTTTAGCATCTAAGACTTCTTTCTGCACTTGTGCCGCATAATTCACCAAACCGGTATCCAGCCATATCAACTTAGGTGTCCGCTTGGTTTCCGACAAAGCCGGCACCTCTGTCGATGTGGTAGGATAAACCAATTCCAGCAACATGGCTTTTTCCAGCAGCCGGAAAGCTTCACCCACTTCACGTGCCTGGTAAGAAGACGAGGCAAATCCTCCCAATGTAATGGGCTGTGCAGCTTTTCCCCATCCCTCTTCCAAGATAAACCGCACCACCTCTTTCAGCAACTTACCTTTGGTATATTTCTCCACATCATCGCGGTAGCCTTGCAACAATGTTTCATATACGTCACTCAGCGCCAGCAAGTCCCTCCGCTCCGCATAAAGCTGGACAGCTTCAGGCATACCACCAATCAGTGTATAGCGGTTAAACAATTGCATCAGCCTGCCGTGAAAAGGCACCGTAGCTTGCGGATGCTCCAACACCGGTAGCAAAGCCTCTTCACCTATAGCACCCAGGAACTCTCGAAACGAACAAGGACGTAAAGCCATGTATTGCACCCTGCCTACCGGAAACGAAACGTTGACCTCTACCAGATTCTCTAGCAAAGAACCTGCCGCCACTACATGCAGTTCTGGCAACTCTTCATAAAAATAACGCAGCAAGCCTATAGCTTTAGGAGAATTCTGAATCTCATCGATAAACAACAGCGTACTGCCCGGCTTACGAGATAAACCGCAATGTGCAAACAGCAACGGCATCAAATCCTTCAGCGGCATTTCCATCTCAAACAAAGCAGCAGCTTCCCGTTTCTCCAGATTAAGCGACAAATAATTATCAAAAGTTTTGCCAAACTCATTTATTACGGTCGTTTTCCCTACTTGACGTGCCCCTCTCAATACAAGCGGTTTGCGATGCGTATCGGTTTTCCACTGTTCCAAATGTTGTAATATCGTCCGTTTAAACATAACTATACTAAACAATTAATCCTAATCAGTTTATATAATCTGCCTGTTCAGAAACTGTGTTTCTAAATCTCATTCCATTTTGTATATTTACTCAAACAAATTGGTTTACAGCTACAAAGATAAAGAAATGTCGCAAAACGGAGGCAAAACTTATATGTTTTTGTTGTAAAACGGAGGCAAAATCCTCTTGTTTTTGTCGCAAAACGGAGGCAAAACAAGAAAATGAAGAATGCAAAATGATTATCCTATATCCGAAAGAGGATTATCTTATATTGAAAAAATAAATTGAATTCCGCAAACATCCCATGTAGGGGCGTATCGCATACGCCCGAATGCGTCCACTTATCCATGTGAATATCTTCTGAGGCTGTCTCAAAATAAAAAACGACAATTAAAAAGTAATGTCATTCTGAGTACTCATTTCCTGCGGAAGCCCATTCGATTATAACGGGAATTGTTATCTTGGACATTTTTATAAACCAATATTGTTCTACTATAAAAAGCAGCGGAATTATCCTTTAACAGGTAATTCCGCTGCCGAGAGAACCGAATCAATTAAATTATACTATCACGGCTATGAAAAAAGATTCACACATATACTTTTCCGTTCCATGCAAAGTATCATTCATTGCTTACAGAAGCAGAAGGTTCAGCAATTACTTCGCCAGCCAAACCATTAGCGAAACCGCCATAAGCAGGTTTGCGGCTATAGTTCAAGTCCCAAAGTCCTACAGGTTCACCACCTCTCCAGCCAGATTCAGCCGGGCTGTCCGTTATGCACCATTGCGTAATGCCGTAACGTTGCGCTGCCGGAATAATCTCGAAATATTTTTCGATGATGAACTGGTAGAACTCTGCCATCTTCAGTTGTTGGTCGAAGGTTACATTTTCAGTCTTGATGCCTTCGCCGAAGGCTTTTTCTACAATGCCCATATCCAATTCTGAAATCTTGATGAGCTTGCCGGTTGCTGCCATCAGTTGGAACATATTCACGATAGCATCTTCCTGGGCTTTCTGGTCTGCCTCGTTCAGGATGTAGCTGACGTGCATCTGCGTACCGATACCGTCAATCTTGGCTCCGTTAGCTTCCCATACTTCTATCCAGTGGATAAGGCTCTTCAGCTTCTGGTTGCCGTCCCACCACGATTCCAGGTTGTAGTCGTTGATGAAGAGTTTCAGGTCTGCCGGGTTGCCTCCATATTCGGCAAAATATTTTTCGGCCGCCTTGGTCACGATAGGCACATAGTCTTCGTTGCCCAGGTAGTCTTGCCAGTAGAAGTTGGTTTCCGGGTCACCGTTGGTTGCCGACTGCAGGTCGTACCAGCCGTCACCGTCTGCGTCTGCTCCCGATACGGTTTCGTTTGCGGCTTCCCAAGTGGTGACATAGCCGCCGCAAGCTTCCATCATGCCTTTAATCCAGTTATCCATGGCCCAAGTCAGGGTGTCTTTCTTTTCTTCGGGGGTCATTTCGATGGTTTGTCCACCGCCACCGCCTTCAGGATTCAGGTAACATAACGTGATGTTATCAATATTAATAGTTCCCGCGTAATTACCGATACTGAATAAGAACCGGTCTGCACAGTCTGCACCTCCTCCGTTTACAGTGATTTCGGCATTATATTCTGTCCATTCCGTAGAGATAGGAATAGCGGGGAAGTCACCTGCGCCTGCGTAATCAGATTTGCGTTGCAAGCCTGCGGTAATGCTGCCTTCTACCGAACCTTTAATCATCATGTTCAGCCGGTAAGTACCGCCCTGTACCAATGGAGCTGCGAAGTCCCATGCCACTTGGACATCCCAGGCATTAGCGGAAGCTGTCGGGTTAACGATTTCGAATGAGTAGTCACTTTCATAACCACCTCCTTGTGCCGACTGTCCACGGGTAGCCGAGCCTCCCCAGCCTCCCCAACTTCCGATACCGTTCTCAAAATCAGAAGAGGTAATGACACTTTCATCGTAAGCAGGCTCGCTTCCACCTTCGCTATATCCTTCTCCATCTTCCGAAATAGTTTCAAAGTTACCCGGTGTCCATCCGGTCCATCCGGTAATGGTCCCGTCTTCGAAATCGCCGTTCGGAATCAAGCTTTCGGTAGCACTTCCTCCGGTCAGCGATATATTGTCGATGTAAATGTTGATGGCTGCCGTACCGAAATTGAATGCAATCTTGTCCACCGTTGCGCCGGTAGGTGTAAAGGTGAAGTTAATCTGTTGCCATTCGGTGCCGACATTGAATCCGCCGGGATATTCCTGGTTGCCTCCGTCCGAACATTGCAGGTAGATTTGTGTGTCGTTGTAAGCTGCCGAAGCCCGTGCCATAAAGCTAAGCGTATAAGTCGTGCCGCTTTGCAACGGGGTAGGGAGCTGGTACCAGGTTTGCGCATCCCAAATATTGGCCGATGCTGTGGCATTCTTCAGTATCATGCAGTAGCCTCCGTTTCCAGCTTCGCCCGGAATGACAATCGGGGCAATCAAACTGTTTAAGTACGTGTTGTTCTGTTGTGAATGCCACGCAAGGGTATGTCCGTAAATGGTCATGCCTGCTTGGCGGGCGGCATCTACAAAGCTGGTTACGGTAGAGAAGTTCATTGTCCCATCATTGCTGACGATAGAGGCGTATTTCATTTCATTTCCTGCCGTCATTTCATCGAAGTTGGAACAAGCCATGCTGTATACTAAGTCTCCTTGGGTATACTCGCCTGCGGCTAATGCAATACCCAACTTGAAGTTCGGGTTTTCGGTGCGGTTTACATAGTTTTTCAGCACGTCATATTGTTTCAAGTATTCATACTGGACGAGGCTTTCCGGCATCGAACCTGCGTCATACGGCAGCATGCTGTCGTCCGTACAAGCGGACAACGCGCCTATGGCAAGTGCTCCCAGCAAAAATTTATTTGTATAGTGTTTCATGATTCTTACGGTTTAAAGTAATTTCTTTTATTCTGCGTACACTGTAGAGAACTCTTCGTAAGCCACGCCACGGGTTTGAACGACTAATGTATCTTTCGTGTTGTATTGCTTGGCTCCGAAGTCAATGTTATAATCCAGGTAGAGTGCATTGCGGTCTTTGTTACCCCAACTTTGTTTTTCTCCGTCTACTACAAATTTACCCGTTCCGCTTGCCGTGAATCCTTCCGTTCCTGAAGTAATGGTACATTCGTCGTTGTCGTTGAAGGTTAACAACAGGTCACAAGTCACGGTTTCGTCTCCTATGGTTGTTGATACAGGGAAAATAGCCGTATGCAGGTTACGGGTCGTTACATCGCATTCTTCGTCATCTTCCACATAATACTCATGGCGCACATTGGTCGTAGTGTTGCCACCTTCCGTTATCTGGTCAATACCTCTACGTAAGTAAGTAGCATGATACTTATTGATGTATTTCACGCAATACAATACATAGTTTTTCGGAGCCGTGTCCCACATATCCGCATTGGTCCATGCTGCATTGGGGGTGTTAGGTACTCCCAATAAGATAGAGTCTGCATTCACCACGTGGGTCATGCGCAGCGGAATGACATAAGTGTTTTCTGTAGAGGCAGGGTCTTCGAAGAACTCATTGTTGAAGGTTACCTCTACGGCCCCCATCAGGTTTTCAAACTCGTTCAGCGTAATCTGTTCCGATGACAAGGTATAATAGTTTGAGGGCATCGGGCGTACGGGAGTCACGCCATCGGCAAAGTACAGGTTGTCGCATAGCTCATTGTCTACCATGATATCAATGACAGTCGACCCGCTTCCGGCGTATGCCCCGCCCATGGTCGCATAAATCTTGCATTTGTGGGCGTTGTCGAGCGAGGTGTCATACGTATCTTCTCCCATTACCAAGGTGCGTACCGGAGTCTGGTGCGCAAAGTAAACGGCAGAGTTATCATAGTTCGGGAATTCCGCATCGCCGTTTTCACACGAAGTGATACCCATTGCGGTGATTCCTGCCAACAGTATAGAATATAAATTTGCTTTTCTCATATTGATTCTGTTTTTATCTTTAATAGTTGGTTGTAAGCAAAAAGAAATAAAGAAGCTTCACCCGGTTCACCCGGCTTAACAGGCAAAGTCTGTGAAGAGACTTTACCTGCTGAGGCTTGTTTTTCAACAAACCGAAATCTTCTTTACGGTCTTATTACGTTCGTTATTATTGCCATCCTTGATTCTGTACAAAGCCGAAGTTCAATACATCGTTGTATGGAATCGGGCCGTAAACCATGTACGACTGGTAGCTTCTTTCTTCCACCTGGATCGGTGTATAAGTCAGCGTACCATTGGCAGCCCGGGTGATGTTTACTCCTTGAGCTGCTTCTGTCAGGTTGGCATTCCAACGGCGCAAATCGTAGAAGCGGATGTTTTCAAAGCAAAGTTCCAAACGGCGCTCGTTACGGATCAGTTCACGCATCCGGTCTTGGCTGTTTGCACATTCTTCCAGATAGGGGTCACCGTTGTCTGTACCTACACCGGCACGGCTGCGGAGAGCTTTAATTACATCGTAAGCACTAAATCCAAATGAGCCTTGTCCTTTCGGTCCCCAAGCTTCGTTGGCAGCCTCCGCATAATCCAAGAAGATTTCCGTATAGCGGATACGGGCTGTATAATGACGCTGTAGGGTGTTGTAGTTCGGATCCAGGTTACAATCGAAGCGTAAATGTTTGCGCAGGTAGTAACCGG
Source organism: Bacteroides sp. An19 (assembly GCF_002160215.1). NCBI lineage: Bacteria > Pseudomonadati > Bacteroidota > Bacteroidia > Bacteroidales > Bacteroidaceae > Bacteroides > Bacteroides sp. An19. The sequence continues at coordinate 25,982 of NZ_NFKD01000038.1, forward strand.
TACGAGTAGAGTGTCCCGATTCCCGGTTGATTGCATCGTTGTTTGTTCCATACGACCCGGTAGTGATGGTTGCGCTTCCCGCTGTACTTCCATTGGTGATGATGTAAGTTGCCAAACGTGGATCTCTGTTCTCATACGGATTGTTTGCATCGTATCCCGAGTTACTGTTATCAATGGGATAGCCGTTTGCCATTGGGAAAGCGTCTACCAGGTTTTGCGTAGGATTGACACGTCCATTACCATACAAGCTCGGCGGAAAATTATCTCCTTCCAGCGTATTACTATCACTGTAACTGGTTCTCCAAAGTATTTCAGGCGGAACTTCTCCACTACCTAAGCCTGCAATTTCAGATGTATTGGTATACCAAGTAAATCCATCCGCATCTAAACCAGCAGGTCCATCAATACGACTTAATAATTTACCTGCACTATTGGCTGCTTCTTCCCATGTAATACCCGAACCATCACTGAAAGCCGGACTAGCCGCCATAAGAGTTGCTTGCGCACGAACAGCTTCCATGATACGTCCACTCAAACGACCAGCCATAAACACACCGTTTACACGATCATAATGAGACACTGTGACCCCCATGCTAGCATATTTAGACGGTATTTCATCTGCAGTGTGTACTTTATAGTCTAAAGCAAGCAATTCAATAGCATCATCACAATCTTGTAACAATTGTTCCATACATTCAGCATAGGTGTTACGAGGTTGGCTAAAATCGGATCCGATGCCTTCCGAAGCTAATTTGATTGGCACACCTAATAATACTCCGTCAGGACTTATTCCACCATGAGCACGCAATAAGTAATACATAAAGATTGCCCGTAAGCCTAAAGCCTCACCTCGATAATGATCAATAAACATAGTTTGGATATTTTCATCAAGAGCAAAGGTGACATTATCTAAATGTTCTAAAAACAGATTAATGTATTGAATGGCATTAAAACAGCTTTTCCATTGCGAGGTCGGGTCATTTTGCGAAGTCCAAGCCCCAGTAGCCATGGCACGCCAAGTATTACTGTTATCATTCGATACAGCATCGTCTGTTGCCACATCACTGGTTGGCGAAGTATTATATGGTAATAAAATATATGCATTACCTAATACGCCAAGAGCATAGCTTGGATCATTTTCCATAGCATCGATATCCCGGTTGTTCTCGATGGCAGGTTCGAGCAAGTCATCGCAAGCTACGGCGGCGAACAACGGGAGCAGGACTAAAAGTTTAAATATATGTTTCATACTTCTTGTTTCGTTTATGGATTAGAAAGTAACCTTAACACCTAAATTGTAGAAACGGGTCTGTGGGGCAGAGCCGATATTTCTTTCCAGTAGTTCACGTTCGGGAGCAATGGTCAGCAGGTTCGAACCGCTTACGTAGATTGACGCTTCTTTCAAAAAGGTCTTTTGCAGCAGGCGTTTCGGGAAGTCGTAAGTCAGTTGTACTTTCGCCAGGTCGAACCGGTTGGTCTTGTAGAGCCAGAACGTAGAGTTGCGGAAGTTGTTGTTTCCGTCTAAGGTAGTCAGACGCGGATAGGTAGCCGTTGCGGCTGTTTCCGGTGTCCAGCGTCCGCGGACTACTTCCGAATACTTGCCTTCGCCATATACCCAATAATAGGAATCGCTCTTAAAGGCATGACCGCCGAAACCGCCTGTACCCAAAGCAAAGAGGGTAAAGTTTTTCCATTTGGCAGTGAAGTTAATGCCCAAAGTAAACGGAGAACCGTACCAGCCGCCACGTCCTAAGTAAATTTCATCATTGGTATCAATTACACCGTCACCGTTCTGGTCTTTGTACTTCAAGTCACCCGGACGTACTGTTCCACCAAAATTCTGAGTCGGCGAATTAGCTATATCCTCTTCATTCTGGAAAAAACCTTCGCATTCCAGTCCCCATACACCATCAACAGCTTTACCGGTACGGTTCTGGTATGCATAAGCGTAATTTTCGTCCCGTTGGGTAGCTTCTGTCTTGTAATAAGTTCCGGTTACGCCTAACGAGAGGTCAGCTTCGCCTACTTTCTTATTGAAATTTACTGCAAAGTCGAATCCTACACGCTTGTTGTTATTGAAGTTTACATACGGAATAAACGAAGCTTCAGGATAATAAGTCGAGAAATAGCTTGGGAAAATGGTACTCGGTTGAACAGGCAGACCTTCTGTCGAATTAACAAAGAAGTTGGCATCTGCCGTTATTAACCGATTCCATAATGAAGTACGGAGACTGACTGTCAACTCTTTTCGTTTGATAAAGCTTAATTCATCGTTTGATCCACGTAATGAATTTGTTGAATGCAAATTAGTCGTTTCTTGCCATCCCCACCAAGCACCATTGGATTGGTTGTAGTTACCTACATACATATAATAGTTAGCCAAGTCTATGTCTTGGTGCAAAATACTTCCCGATACGCCTAACATCAATTCATCTACTACCGAAGAGTTTTTCAAGAAATCTTCCTGATGCAGTTTCCAGGCAAGGGTCAGTGCCGGCGAGAAAGCATTGCGGTGTCCTTCTGCCAGTTTGGCTGAATGTACAGCAGCTCCGCTAAACTCGGCATAATACTTACCCATATAGTTGTAGCCTACCTGAATGCCTAAGTTGGCATTGCTGGTACGGTGGTAAACCGTCGAATTGGTCTGTTGATAGCCGTTCACCAGCAGCATGGCAGACAGGTTGTGCGCCTTGTTGATGGTGGTGTGGTAGTCAAAGTGAGCAGACATAGAGATAGTCTGGTTGTCTGTACTGCCACTGATGGTTTGCACACCGGTCTTTTCATCCGTTCCTTCATAACCTAAACTGGTAATGACTCCTGTGCCGTTATAGTCCGACCACGTCGGGGTATAGATGCGGTAGGTATTATTGAACGAGGTGTTGTAGCTGGTGGCATAGTCTACCGCAAACTGGAAGTGGAACGAAAGTCCTTTCAACAGTCTATGCAGGTCGAAGTCAATACCCGTGTCGAACTGGAACTGGCGGCTGGTGTATTTGTTGTAACCGGCAGCATAGTAGTCGGCAAAGATATTGCGTTGGTCAATCTGGCTTCCAGCAAGGAACATCCCGTCGAAGATGTTGCTGTTTACACCCATCAGTTCCAATGCGGAGAGGGCATTGGGGTCAATGTAACTCAGCGGAACCAGCGGTGCGAAACGGTTGGGACGCATGCTGGCTGCTTCCGTCCAGTAGTCGTAGGTTTCTCCTTCTTCTGTCTCGTAAGTGGTACGCCCCGAACGTATGTCGTAGAACGTAGCATTGGCATTGGCATACGCCTTGATGTCATCGTTGATGGTGACGTCTACGTTACCGCGGATATTCAATCGGCTGGTGTAATTCTTGGCGGCTTCACCGAAGTTGAAAATGTCATTCTGCCGGTAATAACCTACGTTGGAGTAGAAACGCGCCCGTTTGTTACCGCCCGAAAATTCAGCGGTCACATCGCTGCGGTTGTACGTCTTCTTCAGGTAATCCGACGAATAATAGTCCAAACTCGGATAACGGTACGGATTGGTACCCGACCCGTAGTTGTAGATATCCTCGGCACTGTATAGCGGATCCAGTCCGTCGTTGGCACGCGCCTCGTTATACAAGGTCATGTATTCTGCCGAACCCAAATACTTGGGATATCCTTTCGGTACATAAAATCCCGTATTGGCACGTACATCTATCTGCAATTTTTCTTGGTATTTGCCACGTTTGGTGGTGATGTAAATCACGCCTTTCGCTGCCCGGCTTCCGTAGAGCACTACAGCCGATGCGCTTTTCAGGAAGGTTATCTGTTCGATTTCGGTCGGCAATACGTTATTGGCATCGCGAGGTACTCCGTCTACCAATACCAAGTAACCGGCATTGTCGCCGTCCATGCCCCATAATGAGTTACCGTTCCAACCGCCGACATAGCCTTGCAGGTTGTCCAAACTATACGTGGCATAGTTTTTGTCGTTCACTTGCTCCATGTTGATTACTGAAACGCCTCCCAACAAATCGTCCTGTGCCACCTTGCGGAACGCTACTTGTACAGACGGGTCTGTGGTCTGAAGCGAGTCAGTCTCATTTGCTTCTGCTGTCTGTGCTCCAATACTTTGGTAAGCAGGAAGCAACCCTAAGGCAGCTGCAAATAAAATGAATCGTGTATATGTTATTTTCATTTGTTTTTTTGTTTAATGTTATACATCTTGCTGCAAGTCACAATTACCAACCCGGATTCTGGTTAAGTCCTTCATACAGGTAAGTATCATCGTTTTTCAGCGGAAACCAATAATGCTTCGATGTGAAGTTGCGGGTCAAGATTACTTCTTCACGCCAGTTACGCACTTCGGCATCTCTCGGGTCGTTTTCGGTGTACCATTCATCGCTTTCCACCCGGTCGAACTCTTGTGAAGTCTTGACGTTGTACGGATATTCGGTCAGCAGCAGCCACCGTTGGAGGTCGCAGAAGCGGAAACCTTCGAAAGACAATTCTACGGCACGTTCACGACGTACTTCATCCATAAAAGTTTCTTTGTTGCTCGTCAAGTCTGCCGGTACATGATCCATGTGGACGCGGTCGCGCAACCGGTTGATAGCGTCTTCGGCTGTCAGGGAACAATTGCCTGCCTTCCCGGTGGCACCGTTGATGGCGGCACAAGCTTCGGCATACATCAGGTAAATGTCTCCTAAGCGCATATAAGGAACATACATTTGTAAACTGTGGTTGTAGTCCATCATCTTGTCATAGGTGTTGACTGTATGAGGCGACAGTTTTTGAATGAAATAACCCGTACGGCTTCCTGTATTATCGTTTCGTACGTTTCCACCTGTATATAGTTGGCTGTATTTGTACTGTGCCATATCGGCACCAACTGAAGCGTTGATATATTCAAAACCATCAAATACAATGTCATGATAGAAACGCGGATCACGGTCACGGAACGGATGGGTCGGGTCGAAACCGCTGCGCGGGTCATCCAACGGATATCCGTTTGCCATGCCATACAGGTTCACGTAATTGGCGGTAGGCATATGGATGATGTTGTCATCAGGAACGATTCCTCCTTTCGGTCCGTAAGTCTTGGCAGCCTGATACGGAGAAATGTTGATGCCAAATGCCGGACCACGGAAGATGGCTTCTACCGACCCAGGAAGTTCCCAGTTTTGTCCGGTTGTATAGAAAATGTCGCTAAAGCAACTGGTAGCGGTAGCAGAACGTTCATGATTGTAGATGTCATCGTATTCAAATTGTGCCAGCGCATATTGAGTCTGACCGCTTTCTACCAAATTCAGCAGTTCACCGAAGGCTTCGGCTGCTTTCTGGCAATAGTCGGTGTTATAGCTGTAGGTCATGGCACCTCCCGTTTGCGCACCATGTTCCATCAGCGGACTGCCTGCCCATAAATAGGTCTTGCCCAAATAGCCCAATGCCATGATTTTGTTGATACGCAAGTCGTTTTGTCCGGCTGTGTGTGAACCGGATGTGGTGCTTTCCCAGTCAATCGGGAGCAAGTTTGCTGCCTGGCGGAAGTCTGCTGCCGCTTTGTCTGCCGCTTCTTGGAAACTTAAACGAGGCAGGGTTAGGCCTTCCGATTCCAGAACTTGGTCGATGTAGGGAAGTCCTCCCAAATACTCCATTAATTCGAAGTGCCACCAAGCACGGAAAAAATACAACTGTCCGGCTATCAGGTCGCGTTCTTCTTGAGTGGCACCTACCATTTGGTCTAAGTTTGCCAGACCCAGGTTGCACTTACGGATGCAGTACCAAGCGTGCGGCCATAAGCGATGGTTCATACGGTCGTTTGAGGTAGGGTCGCAATCACGGTTGGCATCCAGCCAGCAGCCATCTTCTCCCATACCCCCGGCTTGCCATGCCCAAAAGTTACCCAAATCCACTTGATGAGTCATGTGCCAGTCTGCATTGGTGTTCATGATTTCATCGTCTCCCCAGTTGAAGGAAGTTGTCCAATAGCAGTTGGTTTTATCAGGGATGCAGTTGTAAATTTCTTCCACAAAACCTTGAAAATTATTGAAGTTTTGAAAAGCCGCAGTCGCATCAACAGTGGTGTCCGGGTCTTTGTCCAAATAATCCTCGCAAGAAGTGACGCCCAACGCCAAGGTGAACAGGCTGCTATAGAATAAGGTTTTATATCGTTGTTTCATACGTCTCTGTTTTTATAATGTGAACTTGATACCTAAATTGAAACGTTTCATGGTGGGATAAGCACCTTGGTTGCTGGCTCCCGAGAAGTTCGATTCACGGTCGTCCGGCATACGGGTCCATACCCACAGGTTGTTGCCATTGAGGAATACCTTCAGGTTGCGGATGCCTAACTTTTGTACCCAGCCTCCATCGAATGTATAGGCGATTTCTGCATTCTTCAAGCGGATAAACGAACCGTCATACAGGTTTTGCGTACCGGTATTGTAACTCGGCGTGGTTACGAAACGAGGGACGGTTACTTCCGGGTTACTTTCGTCTTTCGACCACCATGTACCGGTATCGTATACGGTGTTTAACTGACCACTGAAACTAGTCAAGGTTACATCACGGGTTACGTTAGTCGCTCCATAGAACTGTACGAAAGCACTGAATCCCTTCCATTCGAAACCGACTGTTGCACTGTAGGTGTTCTGCGGAGTGCTGGAATAGCCATAAGGTGCACTGTCTTGTGCGTCAACCACACCGTCGGCATTGAAGTCAACAATGTAATAGTCGCCCGGCAATTTCTGGTTTTCGTTGGTATCATGCTGGGGGCTACCGTAAATCTGGTCGTAGTTTTGCATAAAGCCGGCATCGATGTGTGCATGCGATTGACCAATGCTGTAACCGGCTTGTTTTTGGTAAGCGGGTTTCAACAACGGATCGTCGCGCCGGATGATTTCATTTTCGGCATGAGTCATATTGAAGTTACCCCACAGGCGCATCTGGTTTTCGAAAACCTTGTTGACACGCAGTTCCAATTCATAACCACGGGTTTTTACTTCACCCAGGTTGGCTGCCGGAGCGTCCATACCGAAATAGAAGGGGACAGCTCGGTCGCCCGAGGTAACGATGATATCGGTACGCTTGTCGCGGAAAACTTCCACCGTACCGGCAAACAGGCCGTTTAAGAATGAATAGTCAATACCGAGATTGAATTTCTTCACCGTTTCCCAGTGGATATCCGGATTACCTACGGTTGCTTCCCGATACCAAGTATAGGGGCTGATGGCTTGGTTCAGTGCCATCGGAGTAGCACCATTTGTTCCTCCACCCATTGCCCATGTACTTAAATACAGCCAACGGTCGGTTACGTTATCGTCACCGATTTCACCATACGAGGCACGGATTTTCAGCATATCCAGCCATTTCTTCGAGAAGTTCATAAATTTCTCTTCCGATATCATCCAGCCAATAGCGCCCGAATTGAAAAAGGCAAAACGGTATTCGGGAGAGAATTTCTCCGAACCGTTATAAGCGCCGTTGTATTCAAAGAAATACTTGTTGGCGTAATTATAGGTGCCGCGGAACGCCCAGTCTTCACGGCGGTTCGGGATGATGCTACCGGTAGCGGTTTCCTGACGGCTGAACAATCCCATGGCAGTTACATTGTGGTCGCCAAATTCGCGTGCCCAGTCCAACTGCACTTGGTAATTCATGTTACGTTGGGTAGCATTGTTGTCTACTTCACCGCCACTGTTCGTCCACATAATCGGATCTTGTGGGTCAAAACCGTTTCCATCGTATTCTGCTGTCCGATAAGAAACAGCACCTGTAGCCGGATCAATCCATTTTTGAATAGGATCATTATATAAGTCGTTTACACCCCGATTGATTTCCACAAACACATTGTCCCACGACACCATGGCACGGGCACGCAGACCTTTGGTAATAAAACTCAAGTCTTGTTCCAACGTAAAGTCGGTATTGATGCGGGTGGTAGTGGTATTCATTGTACCAGCCGTAGCCAAGTTGCGGGCTGAGTTTGAAATGTTCGTATTATCGGGATAGTATCCCCATGTACCATCCGAATATTGCGGCATGAACACATCGGGCGGAGTATTGTAGGCACCTGCCCAGTATTGTGCCACACCCCAGTCGGACGAATTGGTATAACCCCATGGAGTTTTCTTCGCCCCATTTGAACCGGCGATGTTTACTTTCAAAGTGGTGGTTTTTGTCAATGAAAAGTCCAGGTTGCTACGTACGTTGATACGGTTGTAACCGAATCCCGAACTATACCCGCGTCCGTTGTCCTTTACGTCGAACAGGTCACCTTCGTGTAGGAAGTCCGCTCCCACATAGTATCTTACAAATTTGGTACCGCCGCTTACGCTTAGGCTGGCATTGTAAGACATCGTGTAATCTTTAAACAATTCGTCTTGCCAGTCGATGTTGGGGTAACGTTCGATATCAGCAATGCTGGTGCGGTAGCGGTATTTGTTGATTTCCGCTTGCGGCGTAATGAACTCCCAAGAAGCAGGACTGACAGCCAATTCATGCTCTACGGCGATGTTGCGCATCATCAGAGCGTCATACGAATCGAGCTTGTTCGGCAATTTCGAGGGTACTTTCATGGTAGCTTGTGCCGACACGTCGATTTGTGCCTTACCTTCCTGTCCGCGTTTGGTCGTAATCAAGATAACACCGTTCGCACCTTTCACACCGTAAACGGCGGTAGCCGATGCGTCTTTCAATACCGAAATAGATTCTACGGAGTTAATGTCAACCGAACTCATCGGACGTTCGATACCGTCTACCAATACCAGCGGCGAACTGTTGTTCCACGAACTGGAGCCACGGATAACTATCTGCGGCTCTTCTTCACCCGGCAGACCCGAGCTGGCAGTAGTAATCACACCTGGCAGGTTACCGGTCAAAGCGGCACCGATATCAGACACACCACCGGCACGTTGCAGCACTTCGCCTTTGGTCTGGGTGATGGCACCCACTACGGATTCTTTCTTTTGCTGGCCGTAACCTACGACTACGACTTCATCCAGCATTTCGGAGTCCTCACGCAGCCGGATTACAATCATGTTGCGGCCTTTCACTTCCACGTCTTGTGACAGGAAGCCTATGTAAGAAACGGTCAGCGTGACGTTCTTTTCAGGTAGCTCTAAGGTGAAATTACCGTCAAAGTCGGCTACCGTACCTACGCTGGTGTTTCCTTTCAGTGCGATTGTCGCTCCGATTAACGGCTCATCGTTGTTGTCGAGCACCTTTCCCGAAACGACAAACTTTCCCTGTGCAGTCGCTGTCAGACTGCAGCATAACAATAAGAAGAACAAGATTCCTCTTACCTGCAAAACTTTCCTCCATTCTGGGGAATGTTTCATCAAGAACTGTTGTCTTATGTTTTTCATCATGTTAGTAAAATAAAATGTTTTTCAAATGTTTCTCTGCTTACACCTCTCTTACCTTATATATAAGAAGAAAGATGGAAGATTAAACGGTAACAATTACCGTATCAGCATCAAAATAATCCATGGTAAAACAACAGCCTTGAAAGCTTTAAATGAATTGTGCTTTTCATAAACTTAATAATGTTTAGTTAATAATAATTATATATTCTCACAATTGCAAATGTAGAAAATCTGTCTGAAAATGATTATTCTCTATGTTACATATATTATCACGTATGTTACATCGACTAGCCCGAACGTTACATTTTTTATCAGAAACCGTACATTTATGTTGTAAAGCATGTATCAGAGTTCATTAAAAGAGAAGAAAATGGAAAAATTTAAGGAGGTTAAAGGAGTTAGAGGAGGTGAAGGAGTTAAAGGAGTTAAAGAAGTTAAAGGAGTTAAAGAAGTTAAAGGAGTTAGAGGAGATGAAGGAGTTAGAGGAGGTGAAGGAGTTAAAGAAGTTAAAGGAGTTAGAGGAGTTAAAGGAGTTAGAGGAGTTAAAGGAGTTAGAGGAGTTAAAGGAGTTAGAGGAGTTAAAGGAGTTAGAGGAGTTAGAGGAGTTAAAGGAGTTAAAGAAGTTAGAGGAGTTAAAGAAGTTAAAGGAGTTAAAGGAGAACAAAATTGGTTTGCGAAAAATTCTTGATGTATTGTCATCTAAGGGAACGAACGTGAAGGATCTCGCATACATCCACGTGGGCGCATCCGAGATGCTTCACTTCATTCAGCATGACAAATGTTTTTTCGCATTTTATTTCTGATTGAGAAGCTGTTTTGAATTTATCGTGCGATGATTTGGGATGAGTTTTTGAGGCATTTCCGCTTCTGTGATGAGGAAGATAGCGGGCTATCTGACGAAGAACAGGAGCGGAAAGGACCAAAAAATCGCCCAAAGCACACACGAAAACGGATACATCAAGCCAAGAAAAACTTTTTGGAGAAATTCAAAACAGCTTCTGACTATAAAGAAGTTGAAAGTGAATGTCCGCAAACAGGCAATTTGGCAAAATGAGGACATTCATAAAGTTGAAAACGCAGTAGTACTGCATTCGCAGATGAAGTATATATTCAAACGCAGATGAAGTATATATTCAACTGCGGATGAAGATATATTCAAACGCGGATGAAGTATATATTCATTTTTCAGGGGTATATACCGGCTGCTGGCAGGCATGCACAAACACACAAAGCCTGTCATTCAAAACAGCCAATATGAATGTCCGCATTTTGCCTAATGCGGACATTCATTAAACTTTTGTGGAAATTCAAAACAGCTTCTTAGTATCACTTAAACAACAATGGTGCAAAGCGATAAAGACTTTCACGCCAAACCGGCCATGTATGCCCACCCGGCGTTTCGAAATATGTATACCGAATGCCTATCTCATCGAAACGCTTCAACATAGCCTGACAATTCTGATAAGCAATGTCTTCTTTTCCGCCCATCGAAAACCAGAACTGCTTAAAGCCCTTGTTAAACTCATCCTTATGTGCTTTCAATTTCTCATAATATTTTTCGGTTTCATGTGCCGGCATACCGTGGCGCGACTGTACCCACCAGCCTGAACTGAATACGCCTATATAAGAAAAACACTCCGGATGGGTAATGCATGCATTCAAAGTCTGGATACCTCCCATTGACAAACCTGCCAACGCCCGGCTATCTTTGCCAGCCTTTACCCGGTACGTTTTTTCCACAAACGGAATGCAGGCGTTGAACAGTTCCGAATTAAAATCTTTGGTATTACCGTCCAGCATAACGATAATCATCGGAACAGCCTCGCCTCTGGCTATCAGATTATCCAGAATAATATCCGTCAATCCCTGTTGCGACCAGCCACGTTCATCCTCTCCTCCGCCATGTTGCAAATAAAGCACCGGATAGGATACAGAAGACTTTTCATAGCAAGGAGGTGTATAAACAAACATCCTTCGCCATGCATTTGCCGTTTTCGAGAAATACCGCTTCATCCGAATCTCGCCATGAGGTACATCTGCTAAAGAAAAACGAGTGTCACCTTCAGGATAAGGAATCTCTATACCGCTGGTCATCATACTACATCCATAGAAAGACTCGCTTGCAGGGTCTGCCACCGGCACTCCATCAATTACCAGAAAATAATAATGGAAACCCGGACCTAAAGGTTCTGTTGTACAGGTCCACTCCCCGTTTTCGTCCCGCACCATATCATATTTCTTTCCTAAATCTATCTGCACACTCTTTGCATGCGGTGCCTTGACTTTAAAAGAAGCACGATGGTCGGCTGAGATACGAGGATACTGAGAGGCACGTACACTCAACACTGAACGTTCGCCCCCTGAGACGCTCCTGTCTTGGGCAGATAAGGTCATTGCAACTGCCAGCAACAAAGATACAAGTAAAGTTTTCATCATTTGTCAGACTTAAAGATTAAAGGCAAAAATTCATTCAGGCATCTGCGCCATGTCAACCATTCGTGATGCGTTCCGGGAGATTCATAATACGTATTTTTAATACCTATGGCACTCAGTTTCTCACTCAGCTCCCTGCTGCCCATATTTTCTTCCGAACCCATCCCGATGAACAATGTATGTACCTTGCGGTTGAAAGCATCGGCATCGGCAAACACTCCATTATATACCTTACGCATATCTGCTTCCGGAGGCAAAAAAATGGCACCGCTGAAAGCTCCGATATAAGCAAACTTGTCCAAATGTGCCAAAGTGGTCTGGAAAGTCTGGTGTCCTCCCCACGACAAGCCCGCCATGGCACGGTTATCACGGTCGGTCAATGTACGGAAAGTCTTGTCGATGTAAGGAATAATATCTTCCAGCAAAATCGGAGTGAATGATGCCCCGAATTCTTCACGCGACTCTCCTGGTCTGGCTCCATGTATATAACCACAATTTCCATAATCCATTACCACTATCATCGGCACACATTTTCCAGCAGCTATCTGATTATCGAGGATATCAGCCATTTTCCCCTGCCGGCTCCAGCCACGTTCGTCCTCGCCCATTCCATGCTGCAGGTACAATACCGGATAACGGCGGGAAGCATCTGTCTCATAATTTGCCGGAGTATAGACAAAGCATCTGCGCTCTTTCTGTTCGACGGAAGAATAATAATGGCATTCGCGTACCTGCCCATGAGGGACAGACTGGTCATACGTATAATAAGCAGCTGCCTCGGGCGATTCGGGGATTTCGATGCCGCTTGCCATCTTGCCACACCCGAAAAAAGTCTCACTTGCCGGGTCATTGACGGCTACTCCGTCTACCAACAAGAAATAATAGTGGAAACCTACTACCAGCGGGTCTGTGGTCACACTCCACACTCCATCCGGATTTTTCGTCATCGGCCATTTTTTCCCACAGATATCCACCTGGACATTTCGGGCTTCAGGAGCATCCAGACGGAAAGTAGCCCTTGATGAGGCATCTACACACGGATAGTCCGCTTCAGGGATATTCGTTTGTGCCGGTGTACCTTCCGGCAAAGTTTGAGCTGTTACTGCCGACCATGCCCCAATGCATGCCAGCATAATCGATAATTTCTTCATATTCATATCTTCCAATCATTTAGAAAGGTTGCTTACTCCTTTTTTAGTCTGTTCCACCACTCTTATGGTGCCGTCCGAATTGTAGAACAACTCTTCTACACACACACTTCTACGCCCTATGGCACCCTCATGTCCTCCCAGCGTAAGCGTGGCATTGTGATAGAACAGATACCATTTCCCTTTAAACTCAACGATTCCCGGATGAATGGTAAAACTGTTTTCCGCCATTCCGGTCACTTCCCCCTGATAAGTCCACGGACCGGCAACCGAAGGTGCAGTAGCATACGAAACAACTTCCCTGTCAACCCCCATCGAAGCATAAGTAAGATAATAGAGGTCTCCATGCTTATGCAACCACGGTCCTTCCACATATTTCGGCAAATCTACCACTTGAATCTCGCCGTCAAGCTCTGTCATATTCGGTTTCAGCCTGGCAAGGAAACATGTGCCGTTTCCCCAGCACATCCATGCCTGACCCTCTCCGTCAATCAAAACAGTAGGGTCGATATCATTCCACCAGCCGCGTGCCCCATTGGAAGTCATGGTATCACATACCAGAGGTTTGCCGATAGCATCTTTGAAAGGACCGGTAGGCGAATCACCTACGGCTACCCCTATTGCCTTTCCTACATAAGGCTCTCCTCCCTGCACGGTGGTATAATAATAGAATTTACCATTTTTTTCTATCACCTGAGAAGCCCATGCCTCACCTACCGCCCAACTGAAATCGGTAGGTTTCAATACCGAACCATAATCGGTCCATGTCTGCATATCCGTCGTAGAATAGCACAGCCACTCTGTGATGTTAAATTCCTTTCCACCCGAAGCGGTATCCTGCCCTTCATAATACTCATCATGCCCTACATACAGGAAAAGAGTATCGTTATACACCATCGGAGCAGGGTCTGCCGTAAACTTATCCGTTATCAACGGATTACCCATGTTCTGAAAAACAGGAAATCCTTCCTGGGTCTTTTGCTGCGCACAACCGGCAAGCAACAAAATTCCTACTGCTACCAATAATTTTCTCATAAGCATCTCTATTTTTTAATTGAATATCCACAAACATCCCATGCAGGGGCGTACCGCATATGCCCGGATGCGTCCACTTATCCACGCGGCTGCCTTCGGACTGCAACGTCCTGCAACACTTTTTTCGTGAAACAAACATACAAAAAAACCGAACAGATACGGTATTTTCCGGACGTGGATTTTTATCATTCTTAAAATAATCCTCCCAAAAAGAAGATTTCTCCTCCTTTGCGCCCCGATACAGAAGCAAATATACCACCTTCCGTGCGCAGATATATCCAGCCGCCGGCAAGAATACTTGCGTATGCAGATGAGAATAATTACCTTTGCACACAATTTCCAATTACAAAGATATAACATAATAATGGAAGATACCAAACACATCCACATCAGCGACTACAACTATCCGCTCCCCGAAGAACGCATCGCTAAGTTTCCGCTTCCGGTGCGCGACCAATCGAAACTGCTGGTGTACCGCAACGGGAATATCAATGAAACCCGATTCACCTCCTTACCCGACTACATCGAACCGGGCATGCTGATGGTATTCAACAATACCAAAGTCATTCAGGCACGGCTGCACTTCCGGAAAGAGACCGGTGCCTTGATAGAAATATTTTGTCTGGAACCCATCCAGCCTAACGATTATGCACTGAACTTCCAGCAAACCGGACATGTAGCATGGCTTTGCATGATAGGCAATCTGAAAAAATGGAAAGAAGGTGTCTTGTCGCGGCAGATGACGGTAAAAGGACAAACCGTCATCCTGACTGCTTCACGCGGCGAAGCACGGGGCACCAGCCATTGGATAGACTTTAAGTGGAATAACCCCAATGTAACATTTGCCGACATTCTGGAAGTATTCGGCGAACTGCCCATTCCTCCTTATTTAAATAGGGAAACCCAGGAAAGCGACAAAGTGACCTATCAGACGGTATATTCAAAGGTAAAAGGTTCGGTAGCTGCACCTACGGCAGGACTACATTTCACCCAACGGGTACTGGATGCCCTGAAAGCCAAAGGAGTCGACCTCGAAGAAGTGACGCTTCATGTGGGAGCCGGTACCTTCAAGCCTGTAAAAAGCGAAGAAATATCGGGACACGAAATGCATACCGAATATATTTCGGTATCAAGGCACACCATCGGACAGCTCATTGCACACCAAGGGAAAGCCATAGCCGTAGGTACCACATCGGTACGTACACTGGAGAGTCTATATTATATAGGTGTAACCCTCCACCAGCATCCGGACGCAAATGATGCCGACTTGCATGTAAAACAATGGCAACCTTACGAAACGCATCCTACCCTTACTCCGGTAGAAGCATTGCAATGCATCCTCGACTATATGGACCGGCACGGACTGGAGGCACTTCACACCAGCACCCAGATTATCATCGCTCCGGGCTACGAATATAAAATAGTGAAACGTATGGTAACCAACTTTCACCAGCCCCAAAGCACATTGCTGCTCTTGGTCTCGGCATTCGTGAAAGGCGATTGGCACCGCATTTATGATTATGCCCTGTCACACGATTTCCGGTTTCTAAGTTATGGCGATTCGTCTTTGCTTATAAACGAATAACAGGCATGCCAGTTATTCCGGCATTACCTGCCAAGTTGACAGTTTGTTTCAATCCGGCAACAAAAGGCACATTTATTTTTTGACGCAAGTCAAGAAATAGACATTTTACCCTATTTTCATCCCACTATCCGCGCTTCTTTTGAACAGAAGGCATTACATTTGTGTTGTAAAACATAGATCACAACATAAAACAGATTAACTAAACAGAAAGGATAACATTATGAAAAGGGTAAAAAGTTTGTTGAAAGAAATCAAGAAGAATCTGGAATGGAGTGCAAATGCCATCTATGGACAAAGCGACCGTTTCCGGTTCTGATGAAAAATGAATTGAAAGTAAAAGTGCTTATAAAAACGGGTAACCATTCAATGGGTTTACCCGTTTTTTTTGTACGATAACAACATATCCCCGATTGTTTTCTTCCCGGTATCCGTACTGCCATTATCGGAAGACACATGTATTTCACGGTTAAACTAAGCCCCAAAAGACAAACCAAAAGACAAACACGAAAAATATTTTTACTGGCTGCTTGGACAAAAGCGTTAATTGTGTATCTTTGTTTCGTGAACTAATCGCAAAACAATGAAAAGAAGATACACCTCTCTCTGTCAATTCATTTTCTTTGTGCTTTTGCAGGAAGGCAAAAGTAATCTTCCTTATCGTCTTTATTTGTTGGTTTGCGGAGAACAGTTTACCACGTTGCACTATTTCAAAAAGCTATTTGCCGGATGCGATACAAACACGTATCAGCATTATTGCTCGATGTATGAAAAAAGCAATCATGTGCCGTTGCAGTTGCCTAAAGGATATTGTGTGAAACTGACAGACGATAAGAACAGGTTAACAGGAGAGTTGGTTAAGAAGCTGTTTTGAATTTATCGTGCGATGATTTGGGATGAGTTTTTGAGGCATTTCCGCTTCTGTGATGAGGAAGATAGCGGGCTATCTGACGAAGAACAGGAGCGAAAAGGACCA
>NZ_NFKD01000039.1:0-42406 GCF_002160215.1 Bacteroides sp. An19
AAGGCCACGAACATCCGTAACCGTGTGAGCATACACGAGCGTCCGGCGGAAGCCGACGGCAAACGTTTCGGGGACTGGGAGATGGACCTCATCGTGGACAAGGACAGCAACGCCATCCTCACGCTGACGGAAAGGAGCACGAACTTCCTGTTGATGGAAAGGCTCAAGCACGGGAAGAAAGCGAAGCCTGTGGCAAGAACCGTGTGGAGGTTGCTGCTGCCATACAAGGGAGAGGCCTTGAAGTCCATCACCACGGACAACGGCAGTGAGTTCGCCGAGCATGAATGGATAACCAAGAAGCTCAACGTGCCCGTGTATTTTGCCGATTCCTATTGCGCATGGCAGAAAGGAGCCATAGAAAACGGCAACAAGCTGATACGGCAATATATCCCGAAAGGAACCGACATCAGTACGGTTACAGAAGGAAAAATAACCAAGATCAGGAAGAAAATTAATGCCAGACCGAGAGAAAAACTCAATTTCTCGACTCCGGCTGAGGTCTTTTTCAAAAATATTTCGTAATGTTGCACTCGCTGGTTGACTCTGCCGCTGGTATCGTTTGTTGTAGCTGTTCCATTAGCTTGGGTGATACTTTACAAATATACCGAAGATTTTGTATTGAAGGCTCCGCTAAGTCCGTGGATATTCATCGTTGCCTTGCTGTTGGTTGCAGTGATTTCTTTGGGCACACTTTGGTGGCAAGTAAACAAGGCAGCCCGTATCAATCCGGCGGATGTGATGAAGGCGGAGTGATTAAATTAAGAATTAAGAATGATGATTATACATTACTTGAAAATTGCTTGGCGTAACCTGTGGAAGTATAAGACGCAGAGCGCGATTTGCATCGTGGGGCTGGCGGTAGGCTTTGTCTGCTTCGCCCTGTCCGCTTTGTGGATACATTACGAAACGACGTATGATTCGTCCTACGAAGGGGCGGACCGGATGTATCTGGTTTATAAGAAAGATATATTGAGTAAATCGGGATATAGCATTGGCCTGCCTTATCCTGTATCAACTTGGCTGAAGCGCGATATGCCGGATGTAGAGGCTACGTGTGCGTTTTCTTGGGGAGCAAAAGGAATATTGGTTGGAGAAAATGGGCGTAAGATAGAAGGAGGCGATTTGCAGGCAGACTCCTGTTTTATGAACCTGTTCGGGCTTTCGGTATTGAAAGGAAATTACGATTTCCTGTCGGTAAAAGACAAGATAGCCTTGACCGAAGAGTGCGCCATGCAATTGTTCGGTTCTACAGATGTACTGGGCAGAAAAGTAAAGCTGAATGAGCGGATGGAGCTTTCGGTATGTGCCGTTGTGGAGGGATCGGGTGAGCATACCAGTTTCCCGTTTTCGTATTGGTACAATCATATAGACCCTGTTTGGCACGACCAGTGTGCATACAACGTTTGTATGGTTGTCATAAAATTGCGTGAGGGGGTAAGTCTGGAAGCATTCCAACAGAAGTTCGACCGTTATGTAGGGCGGCTTACGGAGAAGCAAGGGAAAGCCGTCTTGGAAGGGTGCCGTTTCATCCCTTTGAGTAGGTATCATTATGCTTCGTTCAATGAAGAACGTACTATCCGCTTCAATTATCTGGTGTTGTTTGCCGGGGTAGGGTTGCTGGTCATTCTGAGTTCGTTGTTCAATTACCTGATGTTGTTCGTGAGCCGTATGCGGATGCGTGAGCGTGAAATAGAACTTCGTAAGGCGTGCGGTTCTTCCCGTATGCGATTGTTTCTGTTGTTCATGACCGAATATTTGCTGGTAATCGTATTTGCCGGATTGGTCGGAATGGTGTTAATCGAACTTCTTCTTCCTCTTTTTCGGAATGTATCGGGAGTGACTGGAGGCGTTAACGCTTCTTCGTTGGCTTATTTTATGGGGATATTGTTGGTTTCGGCTTTATGTTTGTTCCCGTTCATCCGTTACAGGGAACGGGGATATATCCGCAGGTTGGACGTATTCCGCAAGGCAAGTGTCTTTTTCCAATTGCTGGTCAGCATGCTGTTTATATGTTGTGTAAGCGTGTTGCTCAAGCAAGTCATTCATTTGCGTCATGCCGATATAGGTTGGGAACGGAAAAATCTGGCTGTGTTCGATTATATGTATCCGCAAGATGATTTTGAGCAAATAGCCAAGCGTGTAGGGCAGTTGTCATATACGCAAGTTTTATTGAAGGGTCATTTGGGATTGTTTCATGCCCAGATGCGTATGGCTTCTTCAATAGATGATTGGGAAGGGAAACAGGATTCGGATGCTTCGGTAAATATAGAATTTATCCCCGAAGGCGAAACTTTCATGCGTTTTTATGGCTTGAAATTGCAGGAAGGTGATTATCCGAAAGCGGGTGCTAATGAAATAGTACTCAATGAAAGTGCAGTGAGAGCATTGGGCATACACAAGATAGTGGGAAAGTCTGTACATATGACAAATAAATGGTGTACGGTAACAGGAATTGTGAAAGATTTTCATACAACGGCTCCTACCGTTCCGGTCAATCCGATAGCTCTTACGGGAGAAGCCCATGAAGCGGAAATCGATGGGATCCGAGTGGTTTATAGTGGAGATTGTCTGGCGGTAAGATATCACGAAGGAAAGGGAGAGGAATTGCAAGCGTATGTTGACCGGATGATGGCAGAAGACTATCCCGATGTAAGGTATCGTTTAACCGATATTGAAGAAGCATACGACCGGTATCTTCAATCGGAATATTTGTTGCTGAAATTGCTGGTCTTCGTATCTGTGGTGTGCATGGTAGTTTCCTTGTTTGGCATTTACTCGTTGGTGACACTTGCTTGCCGGCAGCGGCGGAAAGAAATAGCAGTCCGCAAGATAAACGGAGCTACGGTAAGCGATATATTGCTTATTTTTGTGAAGGAATACTTTCTGTTGTTGACATCGGCGGCTCTTGTGGCTTTCCTCATCGGCTACATACTGATGAAGCATTGGCTGGAGCAGTATGTCGAGCAGACCGAAATCAGCGTATGGCTTTTCCTCCTTATTTATATAGGTATGGCGTTGGTGGTTTGCCTGAGCATCGGCTCGCGCGTATGGGAAGCCGTGCGGCAGAATCCGGCGGAAGTAATAAAGGAAATGAATTGATTTTTAAGGTAACGAGGAAACGAGTTGACAAGATAACGAGGTTTAGAATACCAAAGCTATCTAAAAGCCTTGTCAACTTGTCAACTCGTCACCTTGTCAACTGAAACTAAAAAAATATGATACAGCATTACTTGAAAATTGCTTGGCGTAACCTGTGGAAGTATAAGACGCAGAGCGCGATTTGCATCGTGGGGCTGGCGGTATGTTTGTTGTGCTTCAGCATTTGCCTGTATGTATGTCGGCTGATGTGGGCAACCGACCAATGCTTCCCTCAGAAAGAGCGTATTGGCGAGATTGCGATGAAGGAACCCCAAGGAGCGAAAGATTTGGCTGGAGTGCCTCCGGAACTGATAGATAAGTTGCGTATCCTGAACGGGATGGAAGCAGAAGCCTTTACATACCTGGGGTATCCAGGCTATCGTTCGTTTGAGATAGAAGTGAAGCCCGACGAGATGTTGCCGTTCGACCCGATGCTATGTATGGAAGTAGATACGTGTTTCCGTCAAGTATTCGGTGTGGATGTGCTGGCGGGTTCGTGGCAAGCTGCCGTGCATACGCCCAATGCGGTCATCTTGTCGGAAACCTTGGCGCGGCGTATCTATGGAAACCGCTTGCAGGATGCCATCGGAAAGCGTTTGTGCACCACGTCGAGGTTCGCCTTTGCGGGTGCGAACAGTGGCATCGGCTATACCGTGCAGGCGGTGATGGCAGACATTCCTTCCAATAATAGTTTTACGTATATGCAGCCTCTCGCCATGCTGGTGTTGAATGATAGCGATGGGAGGCTGCAATGGAAGGGAAAGGACGTGACGGGAGGTATGGGTTATGTATTGCTGAAAGGAGGGAAAGATAGCCGGAAGAAACTGGAAGCAGACCTTCGCACCAAGGGATTGGGTTTGCAGATGTTCGGCAGGGAGTTCGATGTGCATGTCCGTCCTTTAGGTTATGCCTATTGGAAGTACGGTGGTACGATGTATATCGTGTGGATTGCCGGCATTATCGGGAGTCTGGTGCTTTTGGTGGGGTTGCTCAATTTCTTTTATTTCCAAGTGGGGACTTTTCTGGCGCGTAGCGGCGAGTACAGTCTCCGGCGCGTATTCGGGGGAGGCAGCGCACATCTGTTGGGGCAATTATTTGTTCAGGCGGCACTGACGGTGCTGATAGCTTTCCTGTTGGTCTTTGTCTTGATAGAGTTGTTGGCACCCGTATTGCACATCGACATGATGGAGTTCGAACTTAGCATTGATGGTCCGGTATTGCAATACCAGTGTGCCCAATATCTGTTGTTGGTGCTGGCAGGCAGCTTGGGCGTATGCCTGTTTACTGTGGCACGTACACGTCGGATAAATATCCAGACAGGCATCCGCGGCATAAGTATCGGACGGGGCAAGCATCGGGTGCGCAACATCATGCTTGCCATCCAGTATTTCATTTGCTGGATATTTGTCACCTTGTCTTTCGCACTCTATCTGCAGGCAGATAAAACCACATCGGCACTCTTCGGTACGTTGACCCGTCAGGAGAAAAGCAGGATATTGAGCATCCCCTTGGATTACCCGTTTATGAAGCAGGCGGAAAAGCTTGCCTTGATAGAGCGCATGAAACAATGTGCGGGGGTGGAAGATTGCCTGTTGTCAGACGTTGATTATACACAGGGTGCCTCCGGCAATGTGTTCTATATCCAGCCGGATTCCCGGCGCGATAAGGAGGAAACTCCGGTCAATATTCTTAGTGTGCCTCATAACTTTTTCCGGTTCATGCACATTCCTGTCTTGCAAGGCAAGGTTCCCAATACAGAGAATGAACTGGTAATCGATCAGGTTTTCGGGCAGGAATTGCGCACGAAGCACCGGATGGAGCCTTTGGGTGCTACACTTTATGGATATTACGACGAGGGATATAAAGTAGCAGGGATAAGCAGTCCTTTTGTGACCAATGCCTACGGAGGAACGTTTGCTGAGAAAGGGTATGTTTTCCAGCTGGTGGATTTCCGTCAGTATGTGGGGCATTGTTACCTGAAGTGCTATGCCGGAAAGGCAGATGAAGTGCGCACGCAGGTTGACGGATTGTTGCATCAAGCCTTACCCCATACGGTAGAGCCGCGTATCTCTACTTTTCAGGATGACATCGAGGCGAAACAGGGGATAGAAAATGCACTGAAAGGCATCATCTTCTTTCTCGCAGTGGTATGCGTGACCCTTACGCTTTTAGGTGTTTACGCAGCTATTACCATTGATACGGAAAGCCGCAGTAAAGAGGTCGCCATCCGCAAGGTGCATGGGGCAAGCGTGGGGCAGATTATGTGGCTTTTTGCCCGTACTTACATCGGGATAGGTGGGGCGACGGCTTTGTTGGCTTTTCCGCTGCTTTATGGATTTATGGAGTATTGGGAACAGATGTATCGCATTTTTTTCCGCTACGGAGTTTGGTTTTGGGTAACTGTGTTTCTGTTTGTGGCTGCGGTCACAGCCTTTACGGTTGTGTCTCGCATTGTGCGCATTGCCCGCATTAATCCGGCAGAAATGATAAAGAAGGAATGAAACTAGGTGACAAGGAAACTAGGTTTAGAGTACCAAAGCTATCTAAAAACCTTGTCAACTTGTCAACTGAAAATATTTAATTAAAATAATAACGAACATGAGAAAACTGATGTTAGCCTGTATGCTTGCCGGAACATTGGCGGCACAGGCGCAAGGAAGATTTACAATTGAAGGTACTTTGTCGGGGGTAGACGAAGGAACTGTGTTGGGGTTGTATAAAGACGAAGGAGGAGTAGGTACGGAAGTAGCGGTAGATACATTGCGGAACGGTCGCTTTTTCTTCGAAGGCATGACTACAAGCAATGAAGTGGAAGAGTACGACGTGATGGCAAAAGACTATGGAAAACTGCCTCCTGTCTGGCTTAGCTTGTGGATCGGGCCGGATACGCATTTGAAAGTGAAAGGTGAGAATGCATTACTCCGCACGTGGAGTGTGGAAGGGGGAGCGGAATGTCAGCAGTTTCAACAGCAGTTGATTGAAGCGTCTAAAAAGGAACTGGATGCTTTTCAACAATCTACGATGGAAGCTGTCACTTTGAGCCTGACTTTGCAAAACGCTTCGGGAGAGCAACGGGAGTCGATAATCGCTAAGTTAAAACAGATGCAAGATGAGCAAGACAGCTTGCAACGGTGTGTCATGGCGAACAATATCCGTCTGATGAAGCAGACGGTGGTAAATAAGGTATGGATGAACAGCTTGAACGGATTAGGGATGTCGCTGAAGTATGATAAAAAGTTCTTGCATCGGGATGAGGTGAAAGCACTTTACGAAAGTTTGCCGGATGAATGGAAGAATACCGATGAAGGAAAGTCTGTCTATACGGCACTCTATCCGCCGGTAGTGGTGAAAGACGGGGAAATGGCGGTTGATGGAGATTTGTATGACCTGCAAGGCAAGGTGCATCATTTGAGTGAGTTCCGTGGGAAATATATCCTGCTCGATTTCTGGAGCAGGGGATGCGGTCCCTGCATCCAGTCGCAACCGGAATTGAAAGAAATCAGCGAGCTGCATAAAGATAGCTTGGAAGTGGTCAGCTTGAGTATAGAGACTGAAAAAGGATGGAGAGCTTCGGTAAAAGACCATCCGTTGGCATGGAATAACTGGAACGACCTGCAAGGGCGGAACGGTATTTCTGCCCGTTATGGAGTGAACGGTATTCCGCATTTCGTGCTGATAGCTCCCGACGGACACATCTTGAAGAGTTGGACAGGATATGGTCCGGGTTTGTTGAAGGTGCAGCTCCGCCGGTGGATGCATCCGCGGCCTCAAACGGTCTACGGCACACACGAAGGCAATCCGACGGTAGACTACCCTGTGTATGGAAGTTCGAATACCGATGCCTTGCAGATAACGCAAGTGGAACGGACTGATACCGCAACCATTGTCCGCATACATGCTTATTATATCCCCAAGTATTGGATTCGGTTGAGCAAGGAAACCCATTTGGTGGCAGATGACGGGACATCGTGTCCGGTACTCCGTTCGGAAGGTTTTCCCTTGGGTGAGCGGTTCTTTATGCCCGAAAGCGGAGAGGTAACGTTTACGCTATATTTCGCCCCACTTCCGGCAGGCACCCGTACCTTCGATTTTACGGAAGGCGATGGGGCCGATTCGTGGCAAATCAAAGGGATCAGGTTGAGAAAATAATTATAGGTAATAAGGGAAAAAGTTGACAAGGTAACAAGGAAACAAGTTGACAAGGTTTAGAATACCAAAGCTATCTAAAAACCTTGTCACTTTGTCAACAAAAAAATAGAAAGAATATGATAAAGACAAACAATTTACAAAAGGTTTTCCGCACCGACGAGGTGGAGACCTGGGCATTGAACAATGTGAGTATTGAAGTGAAAGAAGGCGAGTTTGTAGCCATTATGGGTCCTTCGGGATGCGGCAAGTCTACGTTGCTGAACATCTTGGGGTTGCTCGACAATCCTACGGGAGGTGAGTATTACTTGAACGGGAAGGAAGTGTCGAAGTACACCGAAGCGCAGCGCACGTCCATTCGCAAGGGAATCATCGGTTTTGTATTTCAGAGTTTCAACTTGATAGATGAACTGAATGTGTACGAGAACATCGAATTGCCTTTGCTTTACATGGGTGTTCCGGCTTCCGAACGTAAGCGGAAGGTGGAGGAAGCTATGGAAAGGATGGCGATAGCCCACCGTTCGAAACATTTCCCGCAACAGCTTTCAGGAGGGCAGCAGCAGCGTGTGGCGATAGCCCGTGCGGTAGTTTCCAATCCGAAGATGATACTTGCCGACGAGCCGACCGGTAACCTGGATTCGAAGAACGGAAAGGAAGTGATGAGCCTGTTGACCGACTTGAACAAGGAAGGCACCACCATCGTGATGGTGACCCACTCGCAACACGATGCCGGTTATGCCGGACGTATTATCCGTCTGTTCGACGGTCAGGTGGTGACGGAAGTGGCGTTATGATGGTATATGTTGGTTAAAAACGCAGATTAACGCAGATTTTCGCAGAATTTGAATATGGGTGAAAGTTTGTGTTAATCTGCAGGAATTTGAGTTCAATTGATTAGTTGATTCTTATGTCTTATTATCAGTTATTGCGGTTGATTGTACGAGGCTGGTGGCGCAACAAGTTGTTTACTGTGGTAGCATGGGGCAGTTTGGTCATTGGCATCTTGTGCGTTTCTTTGTTGGGAGCTTTTGTATTGCATGAGTATCGTGCCGATAAAGTGATTCCTGACGGAGAACGTATCTTACGCCTGACTCAACAGGTGTCAATGGGAGAGCAGGCAGCGACTACTTTTATATATGGACCGGATGTGCCGCAAATCGTGTCTGCTTTTCCCGAAATAGAAACTTCTACCCGTGTGTCGAAACGTAGTAAAGTTTCGGTTGTATATCGGGATGAGACGTTTTCAATAGAACGGTTTATGCTGGCAGATTCAACGTTTCTTGACTTCTTTCCTTTGAAGGCGGTGCAAGGCAGTTGGCAAGAAGTACAAGTACAACCGGATGCGATTGCTTTGGAAGAAAAGACGGCGTTGCGGATATTTGGCTCATCGGATTGCTTGGGAGAATCCCTTGCCATGACTGTTGACGGAGATGTTCGTCCGATGGTTGTGAAAGTGGTGTTCCGCAATCCGGCGCAGGCTTTATTGTCTGTAGGTGCTTTGAGTCTGTCGGCAGGTTCTGATGACGGAGAAGCTTGTTTCATCAAATTGCGTGAAGGGACGGACTTGGATAAATTCCGGCAGAAGTTTGCGGAAACTCTTCTTCCTACGGTATTGGGTAAAGGTCATTTGGATACACAAACTTTACACGAGTCTTATTTTGATACCAGTGTGCAGGACCTTGTTTTGCGGCATCGTTCGCTTGTCATTCTGGTTATTGGAGGAGTCGTGGCATTGCTTGTATTGTTAGTCGCTTGTTTCAATTACCTCAATTTAGGGCTTACCCGTTTGTTGGACCGGATGCGTATGTTGCATATTGAGGTTTTTGCCGGTGCGTCGCGGAAAGACATTTATCGCCAGTTGTTTTTAGATACGTGCCTGATGATTGGGCTGGCGTTCATTTGTTCTTTTTTGCTGATGAATGACCTGTTGCCTTTGTTCAACCGGTTGATGGATGTCGAGTTGACGATGGGGTACATACTGTCTTATCAAGTATTGCCTTGGTTGTTGTTGGGAGGTATTGTCCTTGCGGGGATTCCTGCCTTTTTCATCAGCCGGAAGTTGCAGTCGCTTACCGAAAGCGAGTATCGTTGGTTCTATCAGGGTAAGATAAGACGTTTGCTGGTGTCTTGCTTTCAGGGAGGACAGTTTGTCGTGACCTTGGTTTTATTCAGTGTGTTTTTGATTATCCATAGCCAGTTGGAACTGATAAAGAAAGACAACCTGCGGTTTGAGGGAGTAATTGATGTGTATGTAGAAAAGGATTGGGGACCTCCTGTTTCTGCGTGGATGGAAGAAGCAAGGCATTGGCAAGGAGTAAAGGAGGTGACCTTGTCCGAAACAGGGCTTTTTGAAGAATCAATGGCCATTATCGGAAAATCGGGAAATCCGGAAGACATTGTTTGGATAGATATGGTTTCGTGCCGGAAAGACTTTTTGGACTTTTATCGGCTGGAACTGATAGACTCGGAACAGACCGCTCGTTTGCTTCCTGCTACCGCCTATCCCGTTGTGGTGAACGAAACATTTGTGAAGAAGTTTGTTCCTGATGGCATCAATCCGATTGGTGAACAGGTGTCCAAATACCTTCCCGATGAACCGTTGTTCGATAACCGGACTATCGTAGGGGTAGTGCGTGATTTCAGGAAAAGGTCGTTATCCGAATCGGTTTGGCCGTTGTTTATCAGCCTGAACGATGTATCGTCTGCCGATGTGCAAACACTTTCGGTAAGGGTAGAGGAGGGCAGGAAAGCGGAAGTCTTGAAACAGTTGAGACGGAAATGGGAAGAGGTTTATCCCGACCGGACGTTTGTATATCAAGATATAGGAGGTATATTGGAAGAAGCCAATCGGGATGTCGTGATGTTGACGGATATCCTGTCTTTGTATGCGGCAATCAGTTTGTTGCTGACTTTTTCTGGTTTGTTCAGTTTGGTGCGTTATACCGTCCGTCTGCGTCAACGTGAAATTGCCTTGCGGAAGATACATGGAGCTTCTTTGGGACAAATACAATGGATATTATCTTGCTCGTATGTAGCGGGGGTGGCAATTGCCTTCCTGATAGCCGTGCCTTTGGTGTATGCTTGCATGCTACCGTGGCTGGAGCATTTCCGTTATTATGCTCCCATCTCCGTTTCACATTTCATGATACCGTTGGTGATTACGGCTGGAGTCATTTTCCTTACCGTGTGGCTAATCGGTTATAAAGTTGCGAAAATGAATCCTGCTGAAGTCATCAAGCGGGAATAACCGATTTTATGCGTATATTTGTTACATTATTCAATAAAAACAGCTTATGAAAAACAGTACATTTGTTGCATCGGCTTTATCAGCCTTGATGCTGGCGGCTTGCCAGACAGGACCTAAAGTCGTAGAGAACCCACTGATTGAGAGTGCCAACAGCATGACACTTGATATCGCGAAAGTAGAACTGACCGACACCGCTACGGTGTTGCATGTGGATGCGTATTTCCGGCCGCATTATTGGATTCGCATCGATTCGAAAACTTATCTGCGGGCAGAAGGTAAAAACTATGCTTTGACTGATGCACAAGGTATTACACCCGATTCGCTCTTCTGGATGCCTGAGTCGGGAGAGGCTTCGTTTGTGCTTTCTTTCCAGCCGTTGCCCAAACGGACAAAGTCTTTCGACTTCATCGAGTCGGATTGTGCCGACTGCTTTAAGCTGTTCGGCATAGACCTTACCGGGAAGAAGAGTTATGATACTCCTGAAGGCATTCCTGCCGAAGCTTTGCAGATAGACGGGAATGCAACCATGCCTGCACCTGTCTTTAAGAGTGGGGAAACGACGGTTGAAGTCCATTTGCTTCATCACCGGAAAGAATTGGGAAAGGAACAGGCTATGTATGTCAACACTTTGACAGGCGGGCAAGAGGAATATACGGCAGCCATTGATTCGGTAACCGGAGTAGTGACATTCAAATTTAGCCAATATGGTCTGGCTGAGGCTTTGTTCCCGATGGCTGGTTCGGTATTGCTTGCTCCCGGCGAACATGTCACGGTGTATATAGACCAGCGGTTCAGTGGCCAACGTATCGTTGCCAGTCGAAAAGGTTCGGAAATACAGTCGTTCCGGACATTGTATGCAGATGGCACGTATGCCAATCTTAATAACCTGGTTAATAGCCGGACGGATTGGCCCGCATGGTCAATGAATCTGTATAGCGGCAAGTTTGGGGATTACAAGATGAGTGCGGAAGCGTATGAAACGTATGTGGTAAATCGGTATAAGGAGTTGTCGGATAGCATTGCGTCGGATAGCCTGCCATCTTTGATGAAAGAATGGATGCTGTTGTCCTTGAAAGGCGAAGCAGTTGTGGCTATGATGGATGGAGACTGGGGACGTGAGTTCAATTACCGCTACTTGCATAACGACTGGGACAGGCGGAATCCCGTGAAAGGAATCGACCCGATGAAGCCTGAAAGCATCTTAGGGCTTACCAAGTTATTCGATATAAACGACCTGCAACTGTTAATGGGGGCACGAAGCTCTGATTATATCGGTAGTGTGGCGTATGCGGATGAAGCTTGGATAAAAGCTGCCGGCATTCAGACCGGACTGGTACCTTCGTTACGGAAGTTTATTCCGCTTGTCGGGAAAGCACAGGCTGGGACGTTGACCGAAGCCGATATGAAAGTATTCGGTGCGGAAGACAATCCGTTTTATGCGGATGCATTGAGAGCGATGCAGCAAGAGACGTTAGCCCAATTAGAAGCTGTAAAGGATAAGGCGGTTGTTGAGCGGACTCCCGATGTACCGGTTGAGAAGTTGTTCGATGCCATTGTATCTCCCTATAAGGGCAAGGTGGTGTTGGTGGATTTTTGGAATACGTGGTGCGGTCCCTGCCGTGCGGCTATCAAGGATACCGAGCCGCTGAAAGATACGGAGCTGAAGAGCGATGACTTGGTATGGATTTACATTGCCAACGAGACATCGCCCATTGTTAAATACAAGACCATGATTCCTGATATCAAAGGCAAGCATTTCCGCCTGAACGATAAGCAGTGGGAGTATCTCGCCAAAAAGTTCAAGATAGACGGCATTCCTTCTTACGTATTGGTGGATAAAGACGGATCGTACCGTTTACGTAACGATTTGCGCGACCACGATTTGTTGTGCAAGACATTGGCAGAGAAAAGCCAGTCTGAATAATAAATCGGTGTAAAGAGTTGTATCTGGCGGAAAATGATGTAAAGGGAGTTCCGCAAAGTACCGGTAGATACTTGTTAAGAAACGAATATATACTTCATTTGCCGATGAAGTATATATTCGTTTGCAGTTTCAGTATATATGAAACTGCTTTCGAAGATATCTTCGTTTTTCAACCCTGCTTACTGGCAGCATGCAGCATTGTCACTTATTTTCTGTGCAATCTGTGGTGAAAGCAAAATGCCGTTAGAAGGCAATGCCTTCGGGCACGATGCTTTCAATGCGGTTCTCCACTTCGTCGGGCACTTTGGAAAAGAAATCCAGTCCGGTTTCTTCTTCTACCTGGTCTACCTTGACCATGTAGTTCTTCAGATTCTGGTGATGTGCTTTGTTTTCGAACAGGAAGCCCATGGCAATGGGGTTTTTTCGGTTGTAGATGAGCACGACTTTAAAGAAACGGTCGGGTACAGCCACCTGGTGCTTTCCGATTCGTTTGGGTGAAGAAGTGTCGTAGATGGGACCGCAGGCGATGTATACGGTGCCGTATTTCTTTGCCCATTTGCGGCAACTCTCTTCCAGGTCGCCCCAGTCATCGCGGTTTAGTTTGCGGTTTTGCGGGCAGATGTTGCTCATGTAGAACGATTCTTTCATTGCCTGTTTGCTCCATTTCATGTCGGCTGCCGGGGCCATGTGTCCGCGGTCGTAGCCCGAATGGGTGTAGTCGGAGGTCTCCACGCGAGGTTCAGGCAGACTGGGGTCGGGCAGGAACTGATTGGTGCGTCCTTCTTCTCCCGTCGTTTCCTGGCGCGTAAGTTCCCATGCCACCCAGTTGGGGGTTTTATAATGATGGTTGTAAGACACGGTATATCCGGTATGGGTGATGATGGTTTCGTCTCGCTGGCGGATGGTTTTCGGTATCTCCAGTTGTAAGGAGTATCTGCCATCTGGCGCTTTGGCATTTGTGTTTTCAGTGACACTTGCTTTATCCGTCAGTGTTCTGATTGTTTCGGAGCTGAATATTTTTCCATCGTTCTGGTAGAGGTAAAGAGCTCCGATAATGATTGCTGCCAGCAGGATAAAGCCTTTCAGTCCTCCTCCTGCTTGTTTTTTACGTTTTTTTGCCATATTACAGAAGTTTGAAACGCATCCGGAAGATGCCGTCTTTATAGTCGTGGCTGATGATTTTGAACATACCTATTTCGGATGTGTTGGCTACGTGCAGTCCGATGCAAAGGCATTCATCGTAATCGCCCACTTTCACAATGCGTACGGTGTCCGAAGCTCCTTCGGGCAGGCGTTTCAGGTCGAATCGTTCCCTGGCTTCTTGCTGGGTGATGAATTCGGTAGTGATGGGCAGGTGCCGGGCTATGACTTCGTTTACGGTTGTTTCGATGTGGGTTATTTCTTCATCGGTCGGGGCTTGTGGCAGGGCAAAGTCGAGTTTGCTTTTCTTGCGTTCAATGTGCGCCGATACGGCTCGGCCGCATCCGAAGAGGTTGACCATGGTACGGTTTACGATGTGTTCGCACGTGTGCATGGGCGGATATTCCGTCTTGTTATGTCCGTTGAGTTGAGGTTGTTCCATAATTCTTTTTTTGCGTGGTGTATTTTTTTTGATGCATCATGACACACAGATTACCCGGATAGCATAAAAATGTCTGTCTGCGTTATCTGTGTGTCATTAAAATGCACAAATTAATTATAATTACTTGTTCATGTTGCTGTTGGTCAATGTCTTGCCTTCGTATTCACCGGTCAGTGCATTGAGGAAAACTTCTATTTTTTGTGCTTCTTCGGGCGATAGTTCTTGTCCTACCTGGTATTTTGCCATCATGGTAATTGCCTGGTTAAGTGTTTCTACACTTCCGTCGTGGTAATACGGATAGGTCAGTGCCACGTTGCGCAAGGTTGGTGTCTTGAAGCGGTATCGGTCTCGTTCTACCTTGGTTTGTGCCCATCGTCCGTTGTCTCCATCTGTCAGTCCCGACTTTTGGGTCAGTTCCCGGTCTTCAAAGTAGTTGGCGCGTTGTCCCATCAGTTCATAACTCAGCCCACCCATGCTGGCACCGGCATGGCATGTGGCGCAGCTATATTGCTTGAACAGGTTATAGCCTGCTATCTGTTCGTCGGTCATGGCAGACTTTTCACCTTTCAGATAGCGGTCGAAAGCCGAATTGGGTGTTACCAGCGTTTTTTCGAATTCGCTGATGGCGTCAGTGATGGTGGCTTGGCTCAGCCCTTCGGGATAAACCTTTATGAAGTCTTTTACGAACGCTTTGTCTTCGGAAAGTCGTGCTACGATTTCATCGAATGACTGGCATCCCATTTCTACGGGGTTCAAGGGAGGTCCTCCGGCTTGTTCTGCCAATGTCTCAGCACGTCCGTCCCAGAACTGTGCGAAATTGAAGCAGGCATTATATACCGTCGGGGCATTTACTCCGCCCAGCTGTCCTTTGATACCTTCCGAGTAGCGTTTGTTGTCTACTCCGGCGGTGTTCAGGCTGTGACAGGTAGCACACGAAACGGTTCCATCGGCAGAGAGCCGTGTGTCGTGATAGAGCAGTTTGCCTAAAGCTGCCTTTTGCGGATGATAAGCGATGCTGTCGGGCAGAGGACGTACGGGTTCGTTGACAAATTCGGGTGCTGCCAGCGGGTTGTGGAAATACCTGGCACGGATGCTTTTGATAGCTGCCAGCATCCGGTCGCGCTTTTCAGGGGTGATGGACGAGCCCCAATGTACGAGGTAATACTCTTTCATCGGCATGGAACCGTCGATGATGCATTGCTCTACTTTGTTGAGGTCTACTTCATTGGGTACCGATTCGTCTTTCATGGTGCGCATGAAAGGCAGGATGTCGAATGTGGCATAACCTTCTTGCACATGCTTGTTTATCATTCCTTTGATGACAGGGAAGTGGGCATAGAAAGGCAAATCCGGTGCCATTGAATGGCAGGAGGCGCATCCGCCGTCTGTCAACACTTGAACCACTTGCTCGTTTGCCGTTAAACTGGCAGACGGAGCATTGTTTACAGCTCGGTAGATGACGGCGAGCAGGGCTATTACCGCCACCACGGTTAAAACAATGATTGAACTTTTTTTCATGTCGTTTTTTTATGTTATTGAGTTTTTATATTTATGGGTTGTTTCCTATAGGCTAACTATTTTGTTATTCACGGGACACAGCTGGCAATCTGTTATGCTTTTGTCAAGTATATACGTGCATACTGTTTTGTGCCGAGGGCAGGTAGTTGACACCATACCAACACATCTGCATGCACAGGAAGCCGGTTGCCAATAACAGGACGTTCCACTTCTGGTGCCGGGGCTTGCCATAGAGACGGAGGTGAAGGTAAAGCAGATAGATGCTCCATGTGACGGCGGCCCATGTTTCTTTCGGGTCCCAACTCCAGAAATATCCCCATGCTTCTTTTGCCCATAGGGCACCGCTTAGCATGCCGAAGGTCAGGAAGGCCAGCCCGATACATGTCAGGCGGTCGATGGTGGGTTGATAGCGGCCGGTATGTTTTATCACACCTGCCAGGGCAAGCAGGAAGGCACAGCCGAACACGGCATAGGCAAAGATGTAGACTGTTACGTGGGGCACGAACCAGTAACTTTGCAAGGCAGGCATCAGTGAGCGGTCGTGCTGTTCGGGGTTCATCAGATTCATGATGACGAATACAAGGGTGAGTAGGGTGGAAAGGGGAAGTATCCACCTGTAGTGCCAACGTCGGTAGGTAAGCAAGCCGCATAGCATCAGGAAGAAAGAATACCACAATCGGGTTTCTCCTTGGGTACGGAGCGGCGGACGTTGCAACGAAATCCAAAAGCAAATAATGAAGGCTGCATAGATACACAGTCCGGTACAGGTCAAGGCGAAAGCTTTCTTGCTGAATTCCGTGCTACGGAATGCCGCGAAGGCACCTCCCACCCATAGCAGTGTTGCACTAAGGGCAAATCCGATAAATTCGTCCCATGTCAGCATGTTTCATCACCTCCTTTCTTTGGCAGGGCAGGTATCCCTTGTGTAAATAAGAGTACACAACCAGCTATCAGCATCCAGATTCCTGTCCATAAAGCATACTTCCAAGGCTCTTTCACCAGTTGCAACACGCAATAATGTGGTTGTTCGTTTGCCGGTACGTGTTCGTAATCTGTCAGGTAAAGATTGTCCGTCCACGAAAGTGTGTAAGGGTGATTTACTTTCAAGGTAGCACTTTTGTCTCCTATGATTACTTGGGCGTTGTAGCTTTGTGGGGTTCCATCGGGATGATAGGCTATATCGAATGTCTGCAACTGCATGGAATCTTTCAGCAAGATGCTTTTTCCGTGTCTGTCGAATGCTTGCCGGGTCGGTTGGTCTTTGGTGACCAGTATCCTCCATTCATGTGTGTCGGCACTTCCCGCCATTCCACCTCCTAATGCAAGTAGCAGTCCGATGTGGGTCAAGGCAAAGCGCAGCTTGTGTGCCCGTTTTCTGCACATGCCCCGGTAAATGACGATGAGCAGGTGGGCAAGTAAGGCAATGAGGGTGAATACCGTCCACCATGAATCGGGGGTCAGTAACGTACCGAGGCCCATCAGCAGGCATGAAACAAAGGTTATCCCCAATAACAAGAATGTGGTGGCAGGTGCTGATAAAACCAGATAGCCAGCCGACTGAGGTTTTTCTTTGTGAAGAATCCACAGGCTTGTCACCCCCAATAGCAGGAGGGCGGCATTTACAGGGAAGGCGAAGAATGCTATCTGGCATTTACCGAATGTCAGCTGGCAACCGAGTGCTACGGCGAAGTATGTACCCCAATATCGATATAACGTCGCTTTTTTCATAAATCCGTCTGGCTTTATTTGTTCCGATGCAAAAGTACATATTAATGTAATAGGTTCTTTCTTTGCCGATGATTTATTTTAACGGATATCTGCCAATATCCCATGTAGGGGCGGATGCGATATGCCCTCTACCATGTGTCATATACAAAATGCTCAATTAGTACCGCGGGAAGCATAGACAGTTTCTTAGAATCTGTCGTTTAAGGTATATTTTGAAGTATTTTTCTAGTTGAAGAAAAAATTTTTTGCCGAAAATTTGTTGTGAAAGAAAAAAAGACTTACCTTTGCACCGCAATCAGGAAAATAACGGTTGCAAGACCAAGTTGGTGCCATAGCTCAGTTGGTAGAGCAAAGGACTGAAAATCCTTGTGTCACTGGTTCGATTCCCGTTGGCACCACATGATAATTAGAGAGTTACAGATGATGTAACTCTTTTTTTTATGCTCTTTTTGAGGCTGAGTGACCCCCTTAAACAGGAAATTAAATCAAATAAAAAGCTCCCTATCATTATCCGTATTCTGAATAATGATAGGGAGTTTTTTATTGTGCGATGAAGGTTGTTGCAGATGGAATGTTCTTATGACGGATCAGTCTGAAGAACCAATACTGAAGAATCTGCTTGTTTTTATATTATTCATCGCCATATATGGATTCTTTACCAAATGTTCACGCGTTTTTCCGGAGCTACGTAAAGTGGATCGTTCGGAGTGATGTTGAAAGCATCATACCAAGCCTGAATATGAGGCAGGGCACCGTTTACACGCCATTCGCCCAACGAGTGAGGATCGCTCTTGGTATATACACGAATCTGTTCGTCGCGGATGTTTCCTGCCCATAACGTAGCATAGGCAATGAAGAAACGTTGTGCAGGTGTAAAGCCGTTTTTATCTTCCAACGGGGCATCTTTTGTGGCGTTTTGGAATGCCAGGTATGCGATGTTCAAACCTCCGTGGTCGGCAAGGTTTTCACCCAAGGTGAGCTGGCCGTTTCCGTATAATCCCGGAAGTACTTCGATGTTGTTGAAGAAGTCCACCATTACTTGTGCACGTTCTTTGAAGCGGTCGGCATCTCCTGCTGCCCACCAGTCTTTCAGATTGCCTTCCTTGTCGAACTGACGTCCCTGATCATCGAATCCGTGAGTCATTTCGTGTCCGATTACTACGCCGATAGCACCGTAGTTGGCAGCATCATCGGCTTCCATGTTAAAGAATGGTGGTTGAAGGATTGCTGCCGGGAAGCAGATTTCGTTAGTAGAGGGATTGTAGTAAGCATTGACGGTTTGCGGTGTCATCAGCCATTCATCGCGGTCGACTGGTTTTCCCAAACGGGATATCATGTCGTTGAAGCCCCAGGCAGCAGCACGGCATACGTTTGCCCAATACGAGTCTTTCTGGATTTCAAGTGCTGAATAGTCTTTCCACTTGTCGGGATAACCCACTTTCACGCGGAAAGCATCCAGTTTTTCATGGGCACGCATTTTGGTGCTGTCGCTCATCCATTCTTGTGCATCGATGCGCTGTCCCAGTGCTGTTTGCAGGTTTTTTACGAGGTTGACCATACGTTCCTTGGCTGCAGCGGGGAAATATTTTTCGACATACATTTCGCCTACCAATTCACCCAATAAACCATCGACGCTATTAACGGCACGTTTCCAGCGTGGTTGATTGGCTTGTCGTCCGGACATCACTTTACCATAGAAGTCGAAGCGTGCAGTCACGAAATCATCACTCAATGTGGGAGCTGCAGCGTCAAGCAGGTTGTATTCCAAGTATGAAATGCTTTTGGAGAGCGGCAGGGTATTGATGAGCTTCGCTACTTCCTGAATGGGTTCTATTTGTTCTACGTTCAGTTCGGCAGGTGCTTCGATACCCAAAGCCTTCATAAAGGCATCCCAGTCAATGCCGGAAATCTGCTTCTTGAGTTCGGCATATGTCATTTTGTGGTAATTGGCTTCGGGGTCACGCAGTTCGGTTGCACTTTTCGATACTTTGGCAATGGCAGTTTCTATTTCCATTACGTCTGCCACCTTCTGTTGTGCATCGGTTTCAGTAAATCCGGCAAGGGTGAAAAGTTTTGCAATGTATTTTTTATATTGCTCGCGGATGTTTTGGGTGATGCTGTCATTGTCGAGGTAATATTCTTTTTCGCCCAAGTTGATGCCGCCTTGTCCCATCTGGAAGATGTTCAGCACACTGTTTTTGGGATCGGCATAAACGTAGTAGCTGAAGAAAGTGCCTATACCTGCTGTACGTCGCATCTCGACTGCCATCGGGATGACCTGGCTTTTGTCAGTAAGTGCGGCTATTTTTTCAAGCATAGGTTTCACTGGTTCGCATCCTTGCTTGTTCAGTGTCACACTGTCCATTGCCATATTATAAAGGTCACCGATTTTCTGTGCGGCGGTTCCAGGTTCGTTTTGTTTGGCTGCAAGTTCTTCAATCAGCCCGCGCAGCTGCTTCTGATTGTTTTCTGCCAGTTGGTCGAATGTGCCGTAGCGTGAATATTCAGCGGTTAGCGGGTGTGCGTCGTTCCATCCTCCGCAGGCATAACGGAAGAAATCGGTACCGGCGGATACGGTAGTGTCCATATTCGCCAAATCAATGCCCGAAGTGTTCGTGGCATTCTTTTGTCCGGTGCAGCCGGCCATTGCCAGTGTGGCAAAAGCGGCTACTGCTACATAATGTTTTGTTTTCATATTGCTATTTTGTTTAAAAACTTAGTTTTGTCTTTATCATTACGAGTAAAAGAATTATAGGGGTATTTTCCCTGTCAAGTGTAGGTTGAGAATTTATTTCAGTTCTTCCAGTTCAAGTGAAATGGTTTCCCATTCGGTCTCCGCTGCGGCTATCTGCTCTTTCAGTTTCTGATGTTCCTGGTAGAGTGACATGTCGGCTGCACCTTCGGGTGTTGCCATACGGTTTTCGAGTGCCGACACCTGCTGTTCCATTTTTTCGATAGATGTTTCCAGTTCTGCTACCTGTTTTTCCAGCTTGCGTATCTTGCGTGTTTGTTCTCGTTGGGCTTCGTAAGAAAGTTTGCCTTCACTGGGAGGATCTTTTTCTTCCTTTTTCTTTACACCTTCGGCTGTAGATGCGGAGAGATGAAGTTCATTCAGATTTTCTATTTTTTTCTTCTGTAAGAAATCGTATATGCCGCCGATGTGTTCTTTCACCAGTCCTCCGCCGAATTCGTAGACTTTGGTCACCAGTCCATCGAGAAACTCACGGTCGTGCGAAACGACTATCACAGTGCCGTCGAATTCGCGTATGGCTTCTTTGAGTACATCTTTCGAGCGCATATCAAGGTGGTTGGTAGGTTCGTCGAGAATAAGCAGGTTGACCGGTTCGAGCAAGAGGCGTATCATTGCCAACCGGCTTCTTTCTCCTCCCGAAAGCACTTTTACTTTTTTGTCGGAAGCTTCGCCTCCGAACATAAATGCGCCCAGGATATCGCGTATCTTCAGGCGTATGTCTCCTTTTGCCACGCGGTCGATGGTATCGAATACGGTCAGGTTCTCGTCAAGTAGTTGTGCCTGGTTTTGGGCAAAATAGCCGATTTGCACGTTGTGTCCGATGGTGAGTTTTCCTTCATAGGGTATTTCGTCCATGATGCACTTGACGAGTGTGGATTTTCCTTCGCCGTTCTTGCCCACGAATGCTATTTTTTCACCTCGATGGATGGTAAGGTTCACATCGTGGAATACCACATGGGAACCGTACGCTTTCTTCAGGTTTTCGCATATCACGGGATAATTGCCCGAGCGGATGGCGGGTGGGAACTTGAGGTGTAAGGATGAGTTGTCTTCTTCGTCCACTTCGACAGGTACGATTTTTTCGAGTTGCTTGATGCGGCTCTGCACCTGTACTGCCTTAGTCGCCTTATAACGGAAACGTTTAATGAAGTCTTCAGTGTCTTTTATTTCTTTCTGTTGGTTTTCGTAGGCACGGAGTTGCTGTTCACGTCGTTCTTTGCGGAGGACAACGAACTGGTCGTAAGGTACCCGATAATCATAGATATGTCCGCACGATATTTCGATAGTGCGATTGGTGACATTGTTGATGAAAGCCCGGTCATGGCTGACCAGTACTACGGCTCCCGGTTCCATTTTCAAGAATCCTTCCAGCCACTGAATGCTCTCGATGTCAAGATGATTGGTAGGCTCGTCAAGCAGAAGCACGTCTGGATGGCGCAAAAGCAGTTTGGCAAGCTCGATGCGCATACGCCATCCTCCGCTGAACTCACTGGTAGGACGGTCGAAATCAGAACGGGCAAAGCCCAAGCCCACCAAGGTGCGTTCCAGCTCAGCCTGGTAATTATTGCCTCCCATCATTTGAAAACGTTCGTTTTCGTGTGTAAAACGGTCTATCAGTCCGTGATAGTCTGGCGAGTCATAATCGGTACGGTCTGAAAGTTCCTGGTTCATCTGTTCCAGGTGTTTTTTCATTTCGAAGATATGTTCGAATGCCATTTCTGCTTCGGCACGTACCGTACGTGTATCGCTCAGCACCATAACCTGGGGCAGATAACCGATGGTAACTCCGCGCTGTACCGCTACTGTGCCTTCGGTGGGACGTTGCATGCCGGCAAGTATTTTCAATAAGGTAGACTTGCCGGCACCGTTCTTGCCTACCAGGGCAATGCGGTCTTTCTTGTTGATAACAAACGATACATCTTTGAACAATGGAGTTACTCCGAATTCCACTTTCAAACCTTCTATAGAAATCATATAAATGCCTAGTCCTTTAGTTCTTGAGTTTGTAAGTCCTTAAGTCTTTTCGTTTTGCAAGCTAAACTTAAAAATTCAAAAACTTAAGAACTTACAAATTCATCTACTCATTATTCAGTATAGCGTTCGATGGTCTGTTCGCGGTCGGGACCTACTGATACGATTTTGATGGGAGTACCCAACTGGTCTTCAAGGAAGGAAATGTAGGCGTTGAATTCTTCGGGGAATTCGTCTTCACTAGTCATCTTGGTCATATCGGTCTGCCAGCCGGGCATTTCTACATATACCGGCTCTACACCTTCGGTGATATCGTAGGGGAAATAGTCGATTTCTTCTCCGTTCACTTTGTATGCTACACAAGCTTTCACGATGGGGAAGGCATCGAGTACATCACTCTTCATCAGGATAAGCTGGGTGACTCCGTTGACCATAATGGCATAACGCAATGCTACGAGGTCGACCCATCCACAACGGCGTTCGCGTCCGGTCACTGCCCCATATTCATGTCCAAGGTCGCGGATAGTTTTTCCGGTTTCATCGAACAGTTCGGTAGGGAATGGTCCGGCTCCTACGCGGGTACAATAAGCTTTCATGATGCCATATACTTCGCCAATTCGGTTGGGTGCCAGTCCCAGTCCCGTGCAGGCTCCGGCGCAAATCGTATTGGAAGAAGTAACAAACGGATACGAACCGAAATCAACATCAAGCATCGTACCTTGCGCACCTTCGCACAACACACTCTTGCCTTCATTCAGGAGGCGGTTTATTTCGTGTTCGCTATCCACCAAGTGGAACTGGCGCAGGTATTCGATACCTTCCATCCATT
This sequence comes from Bacteroides sp. An19, assembly GCF_002160215.1. Classification (NCBI taxonomy): domain Bacteria; kingdom Pseudomonadati; phylum Bacteroidota; class Bacteroidia; order Bacteroidales; family Bacteroidaceae; genus Bacteroides; species Bacteroides sp. An19. The sequence continues at coordinate 22,836 of NZ_NFKD01000039.1, forward strand.
GTTTTTCGGCTTCGGTTATATCATACGAATAGTTCAGACTTTGGAGAATTTTTTCGTGACGTGCTTTGGCAGCTGCGTATTTCTCGTCAAATCCATGCAGGATGTCACCTACACGCAGACCGTTGCGGCTCACCTTGTCGGTATATGTCGGTCCGATACCTTTTCCGGTGGTGCCTACTTTCGATGCTCCCTTGGCAGCTTCATAAGCTGCATCCAGCACCCGGTGGGTAGGTAAGATGAGGTGTGCTTTTTTCGAAATGTGCAGGCGTTCTTTCAGCGGATGTCCGCTTGCTTCAAGTGCTTCTGCCTCGCTCTTGAATAAAGCTGGGTCCAGCACCACGCCATTACCGATGATATTGACTTTATCGCCTTGGAATATCCCTGACGGAATAGAACGGAGTACATATTTTTGACCTTCAAATTCCAGTGTATGACCGGCATTAGGTCCTCCTTGGAAACGAGCAACAACATCATAACGCGGGGTCAGTACATCTACGACCTTCCCTTTACCTTCATCGCCCCATTGCAAACCTAACAATACATCTACTTTCATATAATCTAATTTTTAAGTTTTTGAAATTTTTCTTCTTTTCGCTACCATACACTTGTTGCATAGCCCGTATATATATAAGGAGTAGTGAGAGGCATGAAAACCTTTCAGTTTGGTATCTACGATGGCTTGTTTCAAGGTTTCATCTTCGAACTCGGAAACCTTGCCGCACGAAGTGCAGATCATGTGATGGTGAGTCTCGTTGTTGTACGAACGTTCATACTGCGATGTATTGCCGAACTGGTGCTTGATGACCAGTCCTGCATCAATCAGTAAGATAATCGTATTGTATAGCGTGGCACGGCTGACACGGAAACGTTCTTTTTCTGCCATATATGAATATAGCATCTCGATGTCGAAATGTCCTTTGATGGTATAAATCGTGTCGAGAATGGCATATCGTTCGGGTGTCTTGCGATGCCCGTTCTTCTGCAAATAATCAGTCAGAATCTGTTTTACCTTTTCTTTTATATTTTCTTCCATCCGCTCAGTCTCTTTCTGGGTCAAAGGTAATCTTTTTTACGTAATTTAGAAAGGCTACAAAGAAAAATTTCTATAAGAAACTGTCTTGAATTTATCATGTGCTGATTTGGGATGAGTTTTTAAGGCATTTCCGCTTCTGTAACTGGCGTTTTCTTTACCGGCTTTAACTTCTGCAAGTCCCGTATCATTCTTCTTTGTTTTTCTGTAGAGTGAACACGAATTCCAGTCCTCCACTCGGATTGTTCTTGGCGAAAATGGTTCCTCCGTGGAAGAGTACGGCGTTTTTTACGATGGCAAGTCCCAGTCCAGTGCCTCCAAGCTTGCGCGAGCGTCCCTTGTCTATCCGGTAGAAACGTTCGAAGATGCGGTTCAGGTGTTCTTCGGGTACGCCTACTCCTGTATCGGAAAAGCTGAAATAGTAGTATTTCTCGTCTTCGCGGAAACAGTTGATGCGGACGGTCACACCGGTTCCTGCGTATGCAATGGCGTTGTCCATCAGGTTACGGAAGATGGAATAGAGGAGCGAACTGTTTCCGTTGATGATAAGTCCGTAGGGCACTTTGTTGATGACCGTGATGTGTTTTTCTTCCAATGCCAGTGCCAGCTCGTTCAGCATATTCTTCAGCATCAGGCTCAGGTTTACCTGTTCGCGTTCTACCAGGTTCGGGGCTTCATCCATGCGTGTCAGCACCGAGATGTCACGCAGCAGGACGGTGAGTCGGTTGCTTTGCGCATAGCTTCGTTCGAGGAATGCCTGCATTGTTGCCGGAGGCAGGTTGGGGGTGTTTAGTATTGTTTCCAGGTATCCCTGTATGCTGCTGACTGGTGTCTTCAGTTCATGGGCGATGTTTTGGGTGAGTTGCCGCTTCAGGCGTGCCTGTTGTTCTTCCTGTGAGATGTCGTTGATGGATATTTCGAACGAGTGGTCTTGGAAAATGATGCATTCTACCGAAAAAGAACGTCCGTTCTTGTCCACATGAAGCGATAGTTTTTTCTCTTCCTTGCTGAAGTTTCCGTCGTTGCGGTTCAAAAAGTCGGTAATGGGATGCAGTTCGGCAATGTTGAACACTTCTTCGGTCGAGGTCAGGTTGTGGTCGGAGATCGTGTTGGCATATTGGGTAAAAAGGTTGTTTACCAGTATTTCTTTTCGCTCGCGGGTGAAGACCCCCAATCCTTCATGTGAGGTTTGCAGGTGCGATATCAGTTTCTCGCGTTCGATATACAGAGCTTCTTTGGCACGGTGCAGGCGCTGGTATATCTTGATGATGTGTTGGGAGATTTCGCCCAGTTCGTTTTTGGGGAACGATTCAGAAATGTCGATCGGTTCGTTGCGGTCGGCACGTAGGGCGAATTGTTGCAGTCGGGTGATGGACATCCCCAACTTTCGTGTGTAGCGGTAGAACAGGATGACCAGCATCAGGCTGATGGTCAGTGTAAACCATACGAATTCCGAGTCGGCTTTGAGGTGCTTGCTTAGGCTTACGTTGTAGGGCAGTGCTGAGCGGATGATGAGTTGTTGTGAAGGATAATAGTGTGCCGAATAGAAATATTCTTGCCCTTCGATGCTGGCAGAGATGCGGTTGATGTCATAGCCGCTTCCATACATCAGTGCGTCTTGCACCTCTTTACGGGTACGGTGGTTCTCAAACTTGCTTACATCGGGTTGGATGTTGTCGTATATCACTTTACCTTGGGTGGTAATGATGGTTACACGGATATCGGGAATGATATGGGTAACAACGTATTGTTGCAATGAATCGGTATCGAGGGACTTGCACGAGGTGATGAAGTCATACATCCGGTTATTGTAATTCTGTAATTGCATGTTCAGCAAATCGCTCTTGTATGCTTTTTCACGCTGGTATTGAAAAACGAGGAAGCACGTCGCGAAGATGACGAACAGCAGGATGACCGACAGGAAAAGCCGTTTACTGAACGGTAACAGACGGTATATCAGTTTAGTCATAAGCTTTTTTTTAGGTACTAGTTGACTAGGTACTAGGTAGCTAGGCTCTAGATACATCGGCAGAATTGTTTAAACCTAGTACCTGATTCCTAGTATCTGAAAATAATTTATTCGCATTCGAAGCAATAGCCGTATCCCAGACGGGTAACGATATGTTTGCCGTATTCGCCGATTTTCTTGCGTAGGCGGGTGATGTTAACGTCTATCGTGCGGTCGAGCACGTACACCTCATCGTTCCACACCTTCGAGAGGATGTCCTCGCGAGAGAACACACGTCCTGAGTTTTGGAGCAGCAGCAGTAGGATTTCGAACTCTTTCTTGGTGAGTGAAACTTCTTCGCCGTTGATTGTCACCTTTTTCTGTGGCACATTGATGACCAGTCCCTTGTATTGCAGTTCTTCACTGTCTTTCAGCTGGAGGTTGGCGGTGCGGCGCAATACGGCTTTCACGCGCATGATGACTTCGCGTAGCGAGAATGGCTTCGAGATATAGTCGTCAGCACCTAGGTTGAAGCCCGTGATGGTATCGTTTTCCGTGTCTTTGGCGGTAATGAAAATGATGGGGATGTTGGCGGTGTCTTTGTCTGCCTTCAGCATGCGCGCCATCTTGAATCCGGAAATTTCGCCCATCATCACGTCCAGCAGCAACAGGTTGTATTGCGTAAGGTCCAGTTTCAGGGCCTCTTCTGCCGAGTTGGCAGTATCGACTTTGTAACCCTCCATTTCGAGGTTGAACTTCAGGATTTCGCACAAATCGTCTTCATCGTCTACTACAAGGATTCGGTATTCGTTCATGGTTTCATTCTGTTTTATGTTATGTATGTTTGAAACGCGGATTAGCGCAGATTCACGCGGCTTGTTTTTTAATAGGCAATAGATGCTCTTCTATGTGTTGTCTCTGCGCCAATCAGCGCTAATCTGCGTTTCAAAAAATATATCCGGACGCAAAGATGAGGCTTTCTTGTTTCGGTATTGTGAAATAGGTATTACAATCCGGTTACAAAGTAGGGCGGGTAAACTCTCCGGCAATGGGACGGCTCAGCTCGTTACGCACCTGTTGCGGGGTAAGCCCGTGCCCTAACAGGAACATCAGTTTGGTGAGCACACTTTCTACAGTCGAGTCGTATCCGCTGATGACGCCCGCGTCCAGCAGGTGCAAGCCGGTTTCGTAGCGTGCCATTTCCACCATGCCTGTAGGGCATTGCGAGATGTTGACGATAATGATGCCGCGCTCCGTAGCTTCTTTCAGCAGGCGGATGAACCAGGGCTTTTGCGGGGCATTGCCCGAGCCGTAGGTCTTCAGCACCACAGCCTTCAGTCCCGGAGTGCGTAAGACACCTTGTACGATGTTTTCCTGTATGCCGGGGAAGATGGTGAGGATGATGACATTGGTGTCGAACACGAAGTGGGGGTGCATCGGCACATCGGGATGCGCTTTGCGGATGCGGTCGTATTCATACTTGATGTGGATGCCTGCCGTAGCGAGCGGGGGATAGTTGTACGAGCGGAAAGCGTTGAAGTTCTCGGCGTTGATTTTCGTCGTGCGGTTTCCGCGCAGCAGCAGGTTTTCGAAGAAGATGCACACTTCGGGCACCACTGCCGTACCGTCGGGATGCTTTGCTGCGGCAATCTCGATAGAGGTTATCAGGTTTTCTTTTCCGTCGGTGCGCAGCACGCCGATGGGCAGCTGGCTTCCTGTCAGGATGACCGGTTTGCTCAGGTTTTCCAGCATGAAGCTTAGTGCCGATGCCGTATATGCCATGGTGTCCGTGCCGTGCAGGATGACGAATCCGTCGAAATTATCGTAATTGTATTGGATAATCTTGACCAGTTTTGCCCACAGTGCCGGTTCCATGTCCGATGAGTCGATGGGCGGGGTGAACTGGTACGAAGATATCCGGTAGTTGAACCGCCGCAGTTCGGGCACGTTTTCCTGAAGCTGGTCGAAGTTAAAGGCTTCCAAAGCCCCTGTTTCGGGGTTTTCTATCATACCGATGGTTCCGCCGGTATATATAAGGAGTACGGATGGATAGTCGGGCTTAATCATAATTCGTGTCTGTTTTGTGCATGCAAAGGTACGAAATAGCGTGCGAAATCCGAAATGTTTTCTATGGTAAATAACAAAATGTTTGCCTTTGAGTGAGGAATTGAAAGCCCAGATGGGTATTATTGTGGCTAATTGATAGCTTATACCTCAGTCAGCTAAATTTGTAAATCAGTGTAGACAAGAAATGAATTTGTAATTCCGGATAGAATCATAGCAAGGCGCATCCGGTTGTGGAAGCCTGCGGATAGAGGTGCGTCGGCAACGCATATAGGTCCATCCGCTGTAAGATTATTAATCTTCAGGCTGCAAGATTATTAATCTTACAAGCGGAAGATTATTAATCTTACACCAGACGAGGTTGTCCCGTGTCTTGGGCAAAATGCGGATATTCATTAAAAATATTTCTTTGCCTGCACACTCCACGTGCAGACAAAATCAGGATGAACCATATAACAGACCTGATAACTTGCCGGTGGAAAAGATTTGTATGCACCAGCAACAAAACCCCCTTGCTGCTGAAGATGAAAAGGCATGACACGCAAGTGTTCCCTGAAATCGACTTCTTCTTCTCCCATCAGCTTGTAGAGCGTTTCCTTTGCCGACCAGTGCAAGAGCATATAATATAAGGTGGAGGTACGTGAATCTCCGGCAAACCCTTTTACCGCTTCCGTCTCTCCGTCCAGCTCTTCGGCACACATGAAACGGCCGGCAATCCTCAATACCCGGTCTGCCACCTGCTCGATATCCACTCCTACTTCGGCAGACGGATGCAGTGCTACAGCCACATACCCCCTGGTGTGAGAAATCGAAAGCCGATAGCTCTGGTCTGTAAGGAAAGGTTTGCCCGAAGGAAAATGCCCGACCTGTTTCTCTTCACCGCACAATGCCTTAAGCAATACACGCACCGCAAGATACTCGGTACGGCGTGACTCTGCACGCAGTGCGGACAGTTCAGCATCGTAAGGCAATGAGTCACCCAACATCGCACGCAACTCTCCGCCGGTTTCTTCCACCTTCCAGATGGCAAACACAGCGCCATCGCTTTTCCAACTCTTAAACAGCGACATTCTTCCGGGTTACTTTTACTTTCACAATACGATGGGCATCCATCTGAAGCACTTCGAACACAAAATCCTTGCAACGGATAATCTCATGCAGTGCCGGGAACTCTCCTTTCAGTTCGAGCACCAGTCCTGCCAAAGTATCGGCATCGCCAGCCAGCTCTTCGAAATCATCCGGGTCGACATCCAATATCTTATAGAAATCGGACAGCAACGTTTTCCCCTCAAAAACATACACGTTATCCGAAACCTTTACATAGCTGCGTTCTTCTTCGTCATATTCATCATTGATTTCCCCAACGATTTCCTCGATAATGTCTTCCATCGTGACCAGCCCCGATGTACCTCCAAATTCGTCCACCACAATCGCTATATGGATCTTGTTTGCCTGAAAATCACGCAACAGGTCATCAATCATCTTGGTCTCGGGCACGAAATAGGCAGGCCGTATCAAGTTCTGCCACTTGAAAGTGTCGTCTTTTTCCAAGTAGGGCAACAAATCCTTAATATACAGAATGCCCTTTATATTATCGCGCGATTCTTCATAAACGGGGATACGGGAGTATGCATTGTCCACCACACACCTGATGACTTCTGAAAACGGGGTGCCGATTTCCAAATCTACCATATCCAGCCGCGAAGTCATTACCTCTTTTGCCGTTTCCTCTCCGAAACGGATGATGCCTTCCAGCATATTGCTTTCTTCCGAAATCTCACGTTTGTCGGTCAGCTCCAAGGCTTGCGAAAGTTCGTCCACAGAAAGGCCGGTCTTTTTATGCTTCTGCGCCATCCTGTTCACAAAAAAGGCAGAACGTACCAGAATGCCTGAAAAGGGACGGAAAATCCTACGCAGGAAGACAATGAGAGGCGCTACTTTCCGGCAGAACCCCAACGAATCTTGTGCCGAATAGATGCGAGGCATAATCTCGCCGAACAATAACAGCAGGAATGTCAAGACGATGACACAAAAGACCAGCCGCAGCCCCTCAGCCTCTTCCCCACGCATCACATCGGAAAAGAAGAAAGCCCCCAGCACGACAATCGTCACATTGACGAAATGATTGGATATCAGAATCGTTGCAAGCAGACGTTCCGAGTCGTCCAGCAACTTAAGGATACGCTTGTCGGCCGCCGATTTTTCTTCATCCACTTCTTCCCTGTCGTTTTCAGACAAGGAGAAGAAAGCTATCTCCGAAGCCGAGACAAGACCGGACACACACAATAACAACACAGCCAGCACAGCAGCTGCCAACGCTCCTACGGAAGGAGATGCAAACGTGAAGCCGCTACACCACTCTTCAATGATAGATAAACACGAGTCAGGATCCAAAACAAAAAATTTTAGTTAAACATCAGGTTTATATGCCATCGGTCAGAAAGGCAAATCATCAGAAGTGCCAGCCTGCTGCGCCGAAACATTCGCCTGCTGTGCCGCAGCAGGCTGGGAAGGGGCGGTTGCCGGCTGGGGAGAACGCGGAGTCAGCATCTCCATATTATCGGCAAAGATTTCCACCACATAACGCTTGATGCCGTTCTGGTCGTCATACGAGCGCGAGCGTATCTTTCCTTCAATATAAAGTTTGTCCCCCTTGTGTACATATTTCTCGGCAGTCTCCGCCAGTCCGCGCCACAACACGATGTTATGCCACTCCGTACGTTCGGGCACCTGCGTGCCGTTTGCCAATGTATAAGCTCTGTCTGTAGTGGCCAAAGGAAAAGCGGCTACCGCCACCCCATTATCCAAATAGCGTACATCCGGGTCTTTCCCGACATTTCCAATCAATTGCACTTTATTCAATGACATATCTAAATCGTTTACTGATTATTTGGTTTCAAAATTACAGAAAAAAAACGAGATATCAAACGCGGAACCGCAAATTTGTGCAAATCGCCGACCGGGACGCATTGGAACGCCCCCTGCGGCATCCCCCCCGGGGCGATGCGCACGACATAACAGTCGGCATAAATCACCCGATGTGACAAGACATGCTTCACCTGCTTTGCCACCAACCGCACAGACAAGATTTCGCATTCCGCAAAAAGCTGCCTGTATGCCGGCAGCACGCATACCTCTTCTTCTTCCATCGCCCGTCCGGTTTCTATCAACGGGAACTCATACAGGTTGTGCCAGATATCCCCCGCCTCCCGCTTGTGCAAGAAGGTATCCCCGCCGGCATCTATATAAAAATAAAGGAAATACCGGTTGCTCACTTTGGTTTTGTGCTGCTTGCGCGGAAGCACATCCACCAATCCTTTCTGCAATGCCACACAGCTGTCTGCCAACGGACAGAACATGCACGAAGGGGATGAGGGCACGCACTGCAAGGCTCCAAAGTCCATTATTGCCTGGTTGTACAGGGCAGGAACCGACTTTTCGAGCAACTCTCCAGCCAATGCCGCATAAAGTTTCTTGCCTTGCGTGGTGTCAATCGGTTCTTCTACCCCCAGCCAGCGTGAAAGCACCCTGTACACATTGCCGTCGACCACGGCACATGGCATACCGTAGGCAAACGAGCAAATGGCGGCGGCGGTATAATCGCCCACTCCTTTCAATTTACGTACCTCTTCGTAAGTATCCGGAAAAGTCCCGCGCGCAGCTATCGAACGTGCCGCCTCGTGCAGGTTCCTTGCCCGTGAATAATAGCCCAACCCCTGCCAATATTTCATCACTTCGTCTTCACCGGCCGCAGCCAAAGCAAACACATCCGGAAACCGCCGGATAAAACGGCAGTAATAATCGTACCCCTGTACCACACGCGTCTGCTGGAGTATGATTTCAGATATCCATATTTTATAAGGGTCTTTCGTGTCCCTCCACGGCAAATCCCGCTTGTTCTCCTCATACCAATGTATCAAGGTTTCACCGAACCGATTCATAACTTTTCCATTGCTTTTGATTAAAAACACTAAAAACATCTGCAAAATTACAGGTTTTAAGGATGCTTGAAACAGTTTTTTAAAATTTTGTTCGAAAGAAATTTTTCCATAAGCGAGAAAAGCTATATATTTGCAATCCAAAAAATTAAGATAACGTATAACAATAATTATTAGCGAAATGACTAAAGCAGAGATTGTAAACGAAATTGCCAAAAGCACCGGCATTGACAAGCAAACGGTACTCACTACGCTGGAAGCATTTATGGATTCAGTAAAGACGTCATTATCAAATGATGAAAACGTATACCTCCGTGGATTCGGCAGTTTCATCGTGAAGAAAAGAGCGCAGAAGACTGCCCGGAACATTTCAAAAAATACGACCATCATCATTCCGGAACACAACATTCCGGCATTTAAGCCAGCAAAGACGTTTACTCTTTCAGTAAAGAAATAATTAACATTAGTATTAACCCTATAAAATTTTGAAGCTATGCCAAGCGGAAAGAAAAGAAAAAGACATAAAATGTCAACTCACAAACGTAAAAAAAGACTGAGAAAGAACAGACACAAAAGCAAAAAATAATTGTTAGTCTGTCCGACTTCAATAAAGAACAAACTTGCAAAGCTCCTTCATAGTCTTTCAGGTTTGTTCTTTGTGTATTGAGAATCTTTTGTTTCAAAAAAAGTATTAACCCGTAAACTAAGTATAACAAGTGACAAGCGAATTAGTAGTAGATGTACAGCCGAAGGAAATCTCCATAGCTCTGCTGGAAGACAAGAACCTGGTAGAGTTCCAGAAAGAAGAAAGAAACCTTTCCTTTTCCGTCGGCAATATGTACGTGGGCAAAGTCAGAAAGCTGATGCCCGGACTGAACGCCTGCTTCATAGATGTCGGTTTCGAAAAAGACGCTTTCCTTCATTACTTAGACCTCGGACCTCAATTTCTTTCTTACCAGAAGTATCTGAAACAAGTTATCAGCGACCGAAAGAAGCTTTATCCCATATCGAAGGCATCCATGTTGCCCGATATTGAAAAGGACGGAAGCATCTCGAACGTCCTGCAACAAGGACAAGAGGTTATCGTACAAATTGTCAAAGAACCCATTTCCACCAAAGGACCGAGACTGACCTGCGAATTGTCGTTCGCCGGCAGATACCTGGTACTGATCCCGTTCAATGATAAAGTGTCGGTATCGCAAAAAATCAAGTCGAGCGAAGAACGCGCACGCCTGAAACAATTGCTGCAAAGCATCAAGCCGAAAAACTTCGGCGTCATCGTACGCACGGTGGCAGAAGGGAAGCGCGTGGCTGAACTGGACGCCGAACTGAAAGTATTGCTGAAACACTGGGAAGAGACCATCACAAAAGTACAAAAGGCAACCAAAATGCCTACACTGGTCTACGAAGAGACAAGCCGCACGGTAGCCATGCTGCGCGACCTGTTCAACCCTTCGTACGAAAACATCTACGTGAACGACGAGACCGTTTACAATGAAGTAAAGAATTATGTAGCCCTGATAGCCCCCGAACGTGTGGGTATTGTCAAGCTATACAAAGGCCAGCTTCCCATTTTTGATAACTTTGCCATCACCAAACAAATCAAGTCATCGTTCGGCAAAACCGTTTCTTATAAAAGCGGGGCTTATCTGATTATCGAACATACCGAAGCGCTGCACGTAGTGGACGTGAACAGCGGTAACCGTTCGAAATCTGCCAACGGACAAGAAGCCAATGCCCTCGATGTGAACTTGGGTGCAGCCGATGAGTTGGCGCGCCAACTCCGATTAAGAGATATGGGAGGAATCATCGTTGTCGACTTTATCGACATGAATCTTGCCGAGAACCGTCAGAAACTGTACGAGCGTATGTGCCAGAACATGCAAAAAGACCGTGCCAAGCATAATATTCTGCCCCTCAGCAAATTCGGTCTGATGCAGATAACGCGCCAGCGCGTGCGTCCGGCAATGGATGTGGCTACTGATGAAGACTGCCCCACCTGCTTCGGCAAAGGAAAGATAAAGCCTTCCATCCTGTTTACAGATACACTGGAAAGCAAAATTGACTACTTGGTCAATAAGTTGAAGGTCAAGAAATTTACATTGCACATCCACCCCTACGTGGCTGCTTACATCAACCAAGGCATCATGTCGCTCAAGCGGAAGTGGCAGATGAAATACGGCTTCGGAATCAAGATTGTCCCGAACCAAAGCCTTGCCTTCCTGCAATATAAATTTTATGACGCGCACAACGAAGAAATAGACATGAAAGAGGAGTTCGAAATCAAATAGACAAGCAAACAAAGAACCTCCAAAAAACAATTATCCCCTTGCCTGCTCCTTAACAACATAAGGAAGGCAAGGGGATAATCCGTAAGATACACTTCCCGTTATTTCCGTTTCATTTTCTGCATCATGCCTGCCATCTTGCTGCCCGTTACCATCTTCATCATCTTGCGGGTCTGGTAGAACTGCTTCAAGAGGCGGTTCACTTCCTGAATGCTTGTTCCACTACCCTTGGCAATACGGTTCCGGCGGCTTCCGTTCAGGATTTCAGGATGTGTGCGCTCTTGGGGAGTCATCGAATAAATAATTGCCTCAATGCTCTTAAAGGCATTGTCATCAATATCGATATCCTTAATCGCCTTTCCTACGCCCGGAATCATCGAAGCCAGTTCTTTCAGGTTACCCATCTTCTTGATTTGCTGGATCTGTCCCAAAAAGTCGTTAAAGTCGAACTGGTTCTTCTGGATTTTCTTCTGCAAACGCTTGGCTTCTTCCTCATCGTATTGCTCTTGTGCACGCTCTACCAACGAAACGATGTCGCCCATACCCAGGATACGGTCTGCCATACGTGCCGGATGGAAAAGGTCGACGGCATCCAGTTTCTCGCCCGTACCAACAAACAGGATAGGCTTGTTTACCACCGTACGGATGGAAAGGGCGGCACCGCCACGCGTATCACCATCCAATTTGGTAAGTACCACACCGGTGAAGTCGAGACGTTCGTTAAATTCACGGGCTGTGTTCACCGCATCTTGTCCGGTCATCGCATCCACCACAAAAAGGGTAGCATCCGGAGTGATGGCATTTTTGATAGCGGCAATCTCGTTCATCATCTGTTCGTCTATCGCCAACCGGCCGGCTGTATCGACAATAACCAGGTCATACCCTTTCGCCTTGGCTTCCTGAATGGCATTCAAGGCTATCTGTACCGGATCTTTGCTGTCCGGTTCGCTATAAACCGGTACTTCCACTTGCTCGCCCAGCACTTTCAACTGGTCGATGGCAGCCGGACGGTAAACATCACATGCTACCAGCAAGGGCTTACGGTTCTTCTTCGACTTGAACATCCGTGCCAGCTTGCCCGAAAAGGTTGTCTTACCCGAACCTTGCAGACCCGACATCAGGATAACAGCCGGACGGCCTTTCAACTCCAGTTCCACCGTATCGCCTCCCATCAGCTTCGCCAGCTCGTCGTGAACAATCTTCACCATCAACTGGCTGGGCTTCACGGCCGTCAGGACGTTCTGCCCCAGTGCTTTCTCTTTTACCGTATCGGTAAAGTTCTTTGCCACCTTATAGTTTACATCGGCATCCAGCAACGCACGACGTACATCTTTCAGGGTCTCCGCCACATTGATTTCGGTGATTTTGCCTTCACCTTTCAATATCTTGAACGACCGCTCCAGTCTTTCACTTAAATTATCGAACATAATTCTATTTACTATTTAGCGATTTATTATTTACTATTTAGCGATTTACTATTTAATTTTTATGCCACAGAGGCACAGAGATGTACGCCGTCTCTGCACCCAATAAAAAAGCAGCGTGCAAAAATAGTAAAAAACTTGCAGGCTTCAAATCTTTTTGTTCTGCCATTTCGCTTTTTTCAGATAAATCACACTGAAAACCAACATCAGGGTATAGTAAATCACTTCGGTAGTGAAACAAATCTCCACCGGAGCCTGCACCACCATGCCGATGATGATGATATAGAGGGCATAAAACACCTGTATGCCGATTTCGAGCACCAATGCCGCCTGTGTATTACCTGTTCCCGAAATACCGTTGAAATACACATTGGAAAGTGCCGCAATCAGCATCGCCACGCACACTACATAAAGTGCCAGTTCCGATTCATGAAGCAATGCCTCCTCGCCTGTATATACCGAAAGGATGGCATGAGGAAATGCCACGCACAACACTACACAAACCACCATGATGAGGAACGACATCCGGGCGATGCGGTTCAGCAGATACATCACCTTCGACACACCTCCCGAACCGATAAGGTTGCTCACCAACGAGTTCGCCGTAGTAGAAAGTGCCTGCACCGGAATAAGCAAAACGACGTAGACACTGCGCACAATATTGGCTATCGCCAGCTGGCGCTCGCCCAACCGCTCCAGTGCCATAAAAAATACGAACCAGATAGCCATCGAGAGGAAATACTGCACCATCGTGAAACAGGAAATATGCAAGATACGCACCACCATGTTCCAGTCGAACTGCCCGAAGCGGTGCAGCCCGTACTTATGAAGGTCTATCTTCGCATAGGTATATACAAGGTAAAACACCAGCGAAGACGCCTCGGCTATCACCGAAGCCAGTGCCGCCCCACGCACACCCATCTCGGGGAAACCCCACTCACCGAACACCAATACATAGTCGAGTATTACATTGACCGCAGCCATGACCACAGCACTCATCGTAAGCACTTTCGTCTTAGTAATGCCTATATAAAGGGCACGGAACATCACGTTGACAAATGCAAACAGGAACCCCCAGATGCGCCACGTAAAAAACTCGTAAGTAGCATGGTAGATATTGTCTGATGTAATGAGCAGGCGTATCAGAGGCTCGGCAAACAGATACATTGCCGCCAGCAGCACTACCGCCATCCCGAAACTAAAGGCAGAGCCCTGCCACATAATCGGCCCCACGGCATGGTAGTTCCCCTCACCATTACGCCGCGCTATAAGAATCTGCGAACCCACACTGAAACCGAAAGCCACCGTATAAATGCAGATATACAGCAGTCCACCCATAGCCGAAGCTCCCAGTGCCACTTCGCTCACATGTCCCAAAAAGGCAGTATCGGTCACGTTGATGACATTCTGTGCCAGCAATCCCAAGAAAATGGGATAAGTTACATTCCATATTTCTTTGTTCGTGTACATAACAGATTGTTTGATGATATAATTCTTGAAACAAGCGCACAAAGATACGGATTTTATACATACAAACCTAATCCTACTCTTTTCCCCAGACCTGGAAACTGTCTCTGCTATACTATAGGTATAGATATATTTACTATTTTTCGATTTACGAAATACGATTTTAATATCAAAATAGTAAATAATAAATTGTCAAATCGTAAATTAATAAATCTGTGGTGATAAATCGCACAAGCCGTTTTTATATCTCCAACCCATGTAGTGCCAGGTGCACATATTTTTTTTGCATGTCGGCAGGTTTGCATACGACACCATCTATCATCAGCAGGTCAATGTCGAGTGGAATAATCCCTGTCTGCTTACTGGCAGGAGTGCGCCCACAAGCTTTTTCTATGTTCTTGAAAAAGCTCCTCAAACTATCTGGATCCCAAGTGGTTTCAAACAGTGCCGCCCGGTTGAGATAAGGAGCATGATGTATGCTCCCTTCGGGTGCGGTCTGTATGGTTTTCCCCCATCGGATACGAGGAAAATAATGTCTTAATACTTTCTCGGCTATATTCATATGCATTTCCGCATGGTAATTCGACCCGATACACAAGACACATTGATGCATTTTTTCCATAAATAGTTCTTTTAATCTTTCCAACCTGCCAGAAACTGCCCGGAATCCGTCCAAGAATAACGGTATAGCGTCCATAAATATATGAAACCGGCACTGCCTGAAAAACAGTGCAAGTTATAAAAAAGATCATAAACCCGCAAAAAGGGAGCCGAAAACATTCACTTCAGAACGGAACAGGATGATAAATACCATTCTGCAACCAGCCTGAATGACGCGCCAAACACAGACAACTTACTTTACCATACGAACCCGCCTTTTTTAAAACAAAATAACAAAGAGGCAGAAAATAATCGGGTGAAATACATGTCGGATAGTTTTTTTTCTTAACTTTGCGGTGCAACTGAAATGCAAACACTTTAAACAAAAAATATTGAGACTATGATGACTATTGACAAATTCAACTTTGCCGGAAAGAAGGCAATCGTCCGCGTGGACTTCAATGTACCTTTGGACGAAAATGGTAAGATTACCGATGACACTCGTATCCGTGGCGCTCTGCCTACCTTGAAGAAAATCTTGGCTGACGGCGGCGCTTTGATTATCATGTCGCACATGGGCAAGCCCAAAGGCAAAGTAAACGCCAAATATTCGTTGAGCCAGATTGTTGATGCTGTATCAGCAGCTCTGGGCACTCCGGTACAATTCGCTCCCGATTGCGCTAAGGCACAAGACGCTGCCGCTGCCTTGAAACCGGGCGAAGTACTGTTGCTGGAAAACCTCCGTTTCTATCCGGAAGAAGAAGGCAAACCCGTAGGCATCGAAAAAGAAGACCCCGCTTACGAAGCTGCTAAGAAAGAAATGAAGGCACGCCAGAAAGATTTCGCCAAAACATTGGCTTCATACGCTGACTGCTACGTAATGGACGCATTCGGTACGGCTCACCGCAAACACGCTTCTACAGCCGTTATCGCCGACTATTTCGATGCAGACCACAAGATGCTGGGCTACCTGATGGAAAAAGAAGTGAAAGCCGTTGATAACGTATTGAAAGACATCAAACGCCCGTTCACCGCTATCATGGGTGGTTCGAAAGTTTCTACCAAAATCGGTATCATCGAAAACCTGATGGATAAGGTAGACAACCTGATTCTGTGCGGCGGTATGACATTTACTTTCGCTAAGGCTCAAGGCGGCAAGATCGGTAAGTCTATCTGCGAAGATGACAAGCTCGACCTGGCTCTCGACATCATCAAGAAAGCAAAAGAAAAAGGTGTAAACCTGGTATTGGGTACCGACTGTATCGCAGCTGATGACTTCAAGAACGATGCCAACACACAAGTTTGCCCGGCTAACGACATACCGGAAGGCTGGGAAGGACTGGATGCAGGTCCTGCAAGCCGCGAAGCATTCAAGGCTGCTATCGTAAATGCCAAGACTATCCTGTGGAACGGTCCTGCCGGCGTATTCGAATTCGATAACTTCACCGGTGGTTCGAAAGCCATTGCTGAAGCCATTGCAGAAGCTACCAAGAACGGTGCCTTCTCACTGATTGGTGGTGGCGACTCTGTAGCCTGCATCAACAAGTTCGGCATGGCAGACCAGGTATCTTACATCTCTACCGGTGGCGGTGCATTGCTGGAAGCCATCGAAGGCAAAGTATTGCCGGGTGTAGCTGCTATCTGTGGCGAATAAAAAACTTATCTATAAAGCCCGGAGAGCCAGTATGACTCTTCGGGCTCAACACGGATTAACGCAGATTTTCGCAGATTCTTTTAATTTACTATTTTTCAATTTACGAAGTACGATTTAATGCTTAAATAGTAGATAGTAAATTGTCAAATCGTAAATTAAAAGAATCTGCGTTAATCTGCGTTTCATACAAACTTACCTCATTCATGGCAGGCATCTATCTACACATCCCCTTCTGCAAACGGCGGTGCATCTATTGCGATTTCTTTTCGACGACCCAAAGCGGACAGACAGACCGATACATCGAAGCATTATGCGCTGAACTGGAACAACGGAAAGATTATCTTGAAGATGAAGAAATCGAGACCGTCTACATGGGCGGAGGAACACCTTCACAATTGCAGGAGAAACATTTCGAAGCACTGTTCGACACCCTATATCATCATTACAGTATCCACCCCGATGCCGAAATCACCATCGAAGCCAATCCGGACGATTTACACCCCACCTATATCCGGATGCTCCGGCACTTCCCCTTCAACCGCCTGAGCATGGGGATACAGACATTCAACGATGCCACCCTGTCTGTCCTGCAACGCCGGCACAATGCCCGACAAGCCTTGGAGGCATTCTGGAACTGCCGGGAAGCCGGTTTCGGAAATATCAGCATCGACCTGATGTACGGATTGCCGGGAGAAACACTCGCCACATGGCAAGCCGACTTGGAGCAAGCCATCGCCCTGCACCCCGAACACATTTCCGCCTACCACCTGATTTACGAAGAAGGCACACCCCTATGGAAACTCAGGGAAGAGCATCGGGTAAGCGAAATAGACGAAGATTTGAGTGTAAGCCTTTTTTCCGAACTGATTCATACGTTGAAAACCGCCGGATATGAACATTATGAGATTTCCAACTTCTGCCTGCCCGACAAATATTCACGCCATAACTCCAGCTATTGGACAGGCAAAACATACCTAGGATGCGGAGCTTCTGCTCATTCATATAACGGCACGTCACGCCAATGGAACATCGCATCGCTTGAAAAATACATAACAGGCATCGAAAACCATAAGCCTGATTTTGAAAAAGAAGAGCTCGACCTCTACACCCGCTACAATGATTTTATCATTACCAGCCTGCGCACCATGTGGGGCATGTCCCTGACCAGGCTCAAGACCGGTTTCGGAGAAAAACTATACGATTATTGTATCCACCTTGCCACGCCCCATTTACAACAACATACTTTACAACAGACCGACGATTTCCTGAAGCTTACCGAACAAGGTGTCTTCGTGTCCGACGGCATCATGAGCGACCTGCTTTGGGTGGACGATTGAAACAAGATTGAAACAAGATTAGTCCCCTCTGGAAGAAATTTTCGTAAAAGAGGTTGCATAGTTTCACTTTTTTACCTATTTTTGGCAAAACGTTTAAAAATGTAAGTCATTATGAGCAATAAACAGAAAAGATTCATCTTACCCGAAGACGAAATACCACGCTTCTGGTACAACATTCAGGCAGATATGATAAACAAACCGCTGCCTCCCTTAAACCCTGCTACCAAAGAACCGCTCAAACCCGAAGACCTTTACCCTATCTTCGCCAAAGAACTTTGCCAGCAGGAATTGAACCAAACAGATACATGGATCGAGATACCCGAGGAAGTGCGCGACATGTACAAATACTACCGGAGCACCCCGCTGGTACGTGCATACGGACTGGAAAAAGCATTAGACACCCCTGCCCACATTTATTTCAAAAATGAAAGTGTCAGCCCAATCGGCTCGCACAAGCTGAATTCGGCACTGGCACAAGCCTATTATTGCAAAAAAGAAGGCGTAAGCAATATCACAACCGAAACAGGAGCCGGACAATGGGGAGCAGCCCTGTCGTATGCAGCCAACGTATTCGGACTGGAAGCTGCCGTATATCAAGTAAAAATCAGCTACGAGCAGAAACCATACCGGCGCAGCATCATGCAGACCTTCGGCGCACAGGTGACTCCTTCACCTTCCATGTCAACCCGCGCAGGAAAAGACATCCTGACCAAATACCCTAACCACCAAGGTTCACTGGGTACAGCTATTTCTGAAGCAGTAGAACTGGCACGCACGACACCTAACTGCAAATACACTTTAGGCTCTGTATTAAGCCATGTCACTCTCCATCAGACCATTATCGGACTGGAGGCCGAAAAGCAAATGGAAATGGCAGGCGAATATCCCGATGCCATCATCGCCTGCTTCGGCGGAGGTTCCAACTTCGGCGGCATCGCTTTCCCGTTCATGCGGCACACCATCCTGGAAGGAAAGAAAACCCGATACATTGCAGCCGAACCGGCATCATGCCCCAAACTGACACGAGGCAAATTCGAATACGACTATGGAGACGAAGCCGGATATACCCCGCTGCTTCCGATGTACACATTGGGACACAATTTTACCCCTGCCAACATCCATGCCGGAGGCTTGCGTTATCACGGAGCTGGTGTCATCGTATCGCAGCTGATAAAAGACAACCTCATGGAAGCCGTGGATATCCAGCAATTGGATTCGTTCAAAGCCGGCTGCCTTTTCGCCAAAGTAGAAGGCATCATCCCGGCACCGGAATCATGCCACGCCATCGCTGCCACCATTAATGAAGCATTGAAATGCAAAGAAAGCGGCGAAGAGAAAGTGCTTCTTTTCAACCTCTCCGGACACGGCTTGATCGACATGAGCGCTTACGACCAATACCTGGCAGGCAATCTCACCAATTATAGCCTGAGCGATGAGGAAATAAACAAGAGCCTGGCAGAAGTGAATGAACTGAATAAATAATGCGGAATATAGGAATGTGCTAATGCGGGAATAAACCTCCAATGCATTAGCACATTTTTATCCGCGCATATAAATGAATGCCTTCAACCAACTGAAACCATGATGCGCTAACCGAAGATATATTACCTTGCCGTTTCAGTTATCTCCTCAAGCCATAGCAGTTATCTGATATTGCCCATGAAGCATATCTTCGTTCTGCAAACATAGGTACTTAATGGAAAAAAAGCCCACCGTCAAGTTAGAAGTGCAACTCCTCCACCGCCTTCCTCCGTCCTTGGAGCGTAGCGGAAAGGGCGGAGGAAGGCGGTGGAAGCCGGGCTTCGGGTCATCCGGCAATAC